>AASF01002078.1 GCA_000168735.1 Candidatus Endoriftia persephone str. Hot96_1+Hot96_2
CTACGCCATCAGCGGTGCGATCAGCAAAGCCGGGGCGAAGGCAGTGTCGAGCCACAACAGCAGCGCCGCCACACCAATCAGGCTGAGAGTGAGCAGATCGAGAAAACGGAACCAGAGCAGCGCGCCCACCGTCTCGGCCCGACGCACACCGAAGTAGCGTTTCATCAGCAGCGGCAGGGAGAGCTCGCCAGCACGCATCGGCAGCAGATTGTTGAACAGATTGTGCAGCAGCACCATGCGCAGGCTCAGTGCGAAACGCCCGCCGGTTGCGCTCAGGCAAGTGGAGATGGATGCGCAGGGTACGCATCAGGTAGCTGATCACCACCAAGCCGGCCGCCAGCAGGATTTGGATCGGGCTGAGCGCACGCCAGGCAGCGAGAATTCGTGCCCAACCGACCCAGTACTCCACCGCCGCCAGCAAGACCGCAAATAGCACTCCCCACAGCAGCATGCTGCGGCCGCGGCCAGACTCCGGCTGCATGCGGGGTGCTGCGTTTGTGCTCTGCCCTGTCATTCGTCAATCGGCCCCCGCTGCGCCTTCAACACGCGGCGCGGCGCGCACCCCGGATCAACAACGCGGCGAGTAGACAGATCAAGGCAATCGCCTGCTGGAAGGCGAGCGCCATAGGGTAACCAGTATGGTCGATCAGCAGCAGTGCAAGGGCGCACAGCAGCAGGAAAACGGTAAGCCGACTGCGACCAGGCTCCTGCTCGCCCCAGCGCCAGCGCTCGGCGAGGCGAGTAGCCAGGATAGCGGCGATCCATCCCAGACTGGCGCCAGCCAGGATATCCACCGGCCAGTGCACCCCAACCACGCTGCGTGACAGCCCCACCAGAGTCGCCAGGGCAATCAGTACAACCACCCGTAGCGGGTGCTTTAACCACGCCAGGCTCAGCACGCCGGCCAGGGCGAAGATGGTCGCACTGTGACCCGACGGAAAGGAGTGGCTGTGGTACGCAGGACCGATTGTCAGCAGCTCCGACGCTGACAGCAACGCCGGTGGCCGCGGTGCGTCCAGCATCGGCTTCAGCAGATGCACCAGCAGTGCGCCGATCAGCCCCGCCAGGATCGCGACCCAGGCCAGGCGTGGGTTGCGCTGCTGTAGCGGCAGCAGCAACGCCAGCCCCACTAGGCCATCCCCGAGGATGGTGATCGAGGTCCAGAGCACCGGGTCGCCCTGTCCCAGCCGGTTCAGCAGCAAGCAACAGTTCGCGATTGAGCGGGCACTGCCACACTAGCAGCGCCGCGCCGGCGCTCAGTAGAGGCAGCATCCAGACCAGTGGGTGGCGCAGCTTGAGTCGACTCATGGGGGATCTCCGGATCGATTTTCACCAGGACGATGCCACCCTCATCAAACAGCAGAGTGTGGGGAGGCAGATCGGCACGATGGTGGCGCTTTGTCAGTACCAGTTCGCACTGCACTGGGCTCCCGCGGTCGGGCGTGACCGCCTCCCGATAGACGCTGAAGCTGGGCAGTTTAGCGCGCCACATGATCACTTCGCCCGGCAGGCCTCGGGCCAGCTCCGCGGCACGTTTCACCGGCCCCTGCTGGATCTGACCAAATACCGGCAGGAACACCCCCGGAGAGGGCAAACACCTGCCAGCAGGCCGGTGGCGGAGCAGGCTCAACTCGCCTAAACGGCGGCGAAACAACATCAACCCGATCGCCGCAACCAACGCCAGACCGATCCCGCCATAGTAGGCACTGGTGAAGTGCCGCTCAGGCTCGGCCAGGGCCGCCTGAGCGTAGGGGTCTTTGATCTGTGGCAGCGCCATATCCAGCAGGCCCGGCAGCGCCAGCAACAGACCCAACAGCAGCAGCAGTGGCAGAAAAGCCGCCGTGCCGAGGCGCCTGCCGCTCAAGCCAGACCCCGCCAAGCAGAAACAGCGGCGTAAGCCCGTAGATCAAGTAGTGGGGCAGCTTGGTCGCGGAAAAGGAAAAGAAGAGGAAGACAAAGCCAAACCAGATCAACAGAAATCGCGGCAGTGGCTCACTCCACCTCTTAACCGCCATCCCCAACCCGCCAGCGATCGGCAGGGTAAACGGCAGGGGTGGCGAGTAGCAGCACCGGCAGATAGAACCAGAACCCGCCTTGGTGCCCCTCCATCGCATCGCTGAAACGGCCACTGTTGTGGGTGAAGAAGAAGCCCTCGAAAAAGCCCATGCCGTTTTGCAGATACTGCACCAAATACCAGGGGGCCGCCACCAACAGGAACAATCCCCAGGCACGCCAGTCGATCAGCATCGCACCGAGCTGACGCAGCCGGCCGCTCGACAGGCTGAATAGCAGCGCCACCGCACCGGGGATCAATAGCGAGACCGGTCCCTTGGCAAGAAACCCCAACCCTGCAGCAAGCGCAGCAAGACGCAGATAGCGATGCTGTTCGCTCTCAAAAAATCGGTAGAGATTGAGCATCGAGAGGGTCAGACAGAGGTTGAGCAGCGCATCGGCAGTGGCCGCCTTGCCAATCAGCGTAACGCCGATGGAGCCAGCCAGCAGAATGCCGGCAGCAAGACCTGCGCCTTGACCGAAATAGCGACGGCCAAACAAGCACCAGCGCCAACGACCAGAGGCTGGCAGCCAGCGCCGAGGGGAGACGAAAGGCAAACTCATTCAGGCCGAACAGGGAGACACTGGCCGCCTGCAGCCAGTAGATCAGGATCGGCTTGTCGTAGCGTGGCACCCCGTTGAGGTAGGTGGAGAGGAAATCCCCCCGCTCGAACATCTCGCGGGTCGCCTCGCTGAAGGCACCCCTCGTCGAGATCGAACAGCGGCACCGCATGCAGGTTGAGAAAAAAGCCGACCAGCAGAGTCAGCAGCCAAAGCAGCAATGAGCCGGGCGTCACGATCAGCGCTGAAATTTCTTGTGTACCATGGGGCGCGCTATTTTGGGGACACGCACCACGTTGACCACGCGGGCAGTCTGTCTGGCTCTTGAAAAGAGCCGAATTCTCTCACACAGCCGTGTGACTGGAAAGTGGCCAGACACTCAGCCTGTAGGCACTTTAACGACGATGCGCTGCGTCCATGCCGGCACCAGAGGAGAACCCCGCCGCATCCACACTGCACCTTGCGACAGCTTTTGCCCGTTGGAAACTGGCGCAGCCTGGATCACGCTCAGCCAGGAGATCCTGCCGAAGGATCCCCCCGCAGCGCGGATCCTCAGCTCAGTGATCATCCCCTTGGCGGCACTTCATCGAGCAGCCGCCTGCCTGCTGCCCGCCCCAAACGCCCGGTCAAACGCCTGCCGCAACTGATCCAACGAGAGCCGATCACCAATCTTTTCACGAAACAGCCGCCCGACCAGGGATCGGTTGATCGCCTTCAGCAGCGCCATGGAATCCTTGAAATAAGCCGGGNTTTTTCCCCGCCGTGCCGTAGCAGCTGCCATGTTTAATCCACTCATGACGATGCAGAAAGGAGGCGCTCCCCTGGCATCACNCCTGTTCAAGTGTTTCCGCGGGTCGCCCGTGCTGAGCTGCAGCCTCGGCAACCCCTGCCAACGCCCCCGGCTTGTCACGCTTACGCAGTTTTTTGCTGACACCACAGTAGACCTTGCTCTTAGGCTGCGGCCAGAGTCCGTGCAGAGACGAGATGGGAGGCGTCATAGCGGCCAACCTGTTGGCTGCGACACTCCTGTTTATTTCGATGCGTCTCACAAAAAGCCGGCTGCCAGCTCAGGGCCAGCAGGTAGTCGGCATCTGCTGCGTGGGCCCGCCCTGGCTGATCAGCACCGGCCGCCGGAGAGACGGCGATCAGCAACAGCGATAGTAAAAGAGGCCAGAGAGGATATCTACGCATGGTAAAACAGGACGATGGTGATGGGCGTGGGTTCAGAATCATCCAAGATACAGGAGCGCCGCTGGCAAGCGCGAACGATTGACTCGACACCGGGATACACCACCTTGGTAGGCCCAGCTTTAGGCGGGGATGTCCGACTCAAGTTCGTTGTTCGCGCCGCCATCGGCACTCCCACACATGAATCCAGGGGGCTTGCCGTTTGCGTAGTATCCTGGGAGCCATCCCGCTAACTGAGGAACGACAGCATGATCCTGCGGAGTCTGATTTTTGCCCTTCTGTTGCTGACGGGCAGTGTCTTTGCCGCGCCCAGCGCGGAGCTTTGGCCAGTCTGGCAGGCGCATGATGAGTCGAATCAGCAGGCGCTGGACCACCAGCCCTGGGATGAGCTGCTGGGACGTTATCTGCAGATCAATGAGGGGGGGATCAACCGCTTCGATTACCGGGCGGTGACAGCAGCAGACCGGGCACAGCTCAAGGGCTATCTGCAGGGCTTGCAGCAGGTCACGGTGTCCAAACTGAGCCGGGCTGCGCAGCGCGCCTACTGGATCAATCTCTACAACGCCACCACGGTGACGGTGGTGCTGGAGCACTATCCGGTGGAGAGCATTCTCAATATCGACATCTCTCCCGGTCTTTTTAGCAACGGCCCTTGGGGTAAGAAGTTGCTCAAGATTGAGGGGCAGGAGGTCTCACTGGACGACATTGAGCACCGCATCCTGCGCACCGATCTTGGCGCGATCCACGGCTCACACTATGCGCTCAACTGCGCCTCGCTGGGCTGCCCCAACCTACAGCCCCAGTAGCGTTTAGCCAGGGAGAACAGTAAACGCCTGCTCGATGCGGCCGCGCTGGCCTTTATCAACCACCCGCGAGGCGCCGAGGTGGTCGATGGCAAGCTGGTCGTCTCCAGCATCTATGACTGGTTTGAGGCGGATTTTGGCGACAGCGACGCAGGGGTGATCAAACACCTGCGCCGCTACGCGCAGCCCCCGCTAAAGGAGGCGTTGAGGGGCGTTGAAGAGGTCGACGACCATCAGTATGAGTGGGGGGTCAACGCGATGCGTTAGTTCTGATCACGGGAGAGGCCCGTCTTTTCCATGCAGCTCTCCATCTCGGAGGCGCTATTGCTTCTCTCAAGGCAGCCTTTGGTGGGCCTTGGCCCTGTTCGACCGACTGTGTGATGTCCGTCAGCATCTGTGCCTTGGTCTCAGCATTCCATTCGATCTTGGAGGCGTCAAACTCCTCTTTCGGCGGCCGCTTTTGATGCGGGGCACCCTGCGGCGCGAGGTTCTGCATCATCTTCTGCTGCAGGTCACGCATGATGGTGGTGCACTCAATGAAATCATCCTTGCTCTCTGCCGCCTGCAGACAGTTGCGGGTACGCTCCATGGCGGGCACCGACTGCTCCAGCATTGGCAACATACGTGACTTTGCCATCTTGAAGATCTGATCCATCTGGGCCTGGTGGTCCGACGGCGCAGCCAGGGCCACAACTGGCAGGAACAGCAACGATGCAACGAGTTTCATGGGGGTCTCCATAGGTTTTTTAGATTCTTCCGTCTCCGCAGGGAGAGCACAGACACTACCGCAACTAACCACTTGCGTACCAGCGAAAGAGGCCTGTTCTTGAGAAATCCCAGATTGCGGACCAGAATAATCTGCATGAGAACCCTGCTTCTGCTCGCCCTTCTGAGCCTATCCTTGCAAGCTCACGCCTTTTTCTGTCTCGCCTTCAAGGCCGCTGGCAACAACCGGGCATCCAGATTTGAGCGGCTGCACATCCCCCCACCACCCCTGCTGCCACCGCCTCCGCAGCTCGTCATGCCGGTCTGGGCAAATAGCCCTGCAGCCACCACTGCTCCATCCGAAAAAATTGAGCCAGAGCTGATC
>AASF01002077.1 GCA_000168735.1 Candidatus Endoriftia persephone str. Hot96_1+Hot96_2
GATCATTGCGCGTTCTAATCATAGGCATCACCTCTTTAACACTAGGCTAGTTTCGACAACAAACCGGTCTGATATCCGCACCTGAAAGAGTCAAGCTCTCGTGGTGGCTCTCAGATGCATATTAGCTGTTGTTGATGCGCGATAGCGGCAGGATCAGTGCGGGGTTAAGGCATTTTTGAGGGTTCAGGATTTAGATTAACGGGACGAAGGCAACTCAGGAAATTCATGCGCCCAGCGGGGATTCCTATTCCGTTCTCAGCGACACCAGAGTCACCGGCTTGCCACGCTTGTGCTGACGTGGCCAGACCCCATAACAACCAGCCTGCAGTGGCTCCAGACGCCGGCGGTTAATGATCGACACCGCCGCTGCCGAGAGCCGCAGCACAGGCAACCGGCGACGGCTCCCATCCACCACCAGGGGTGGCGACCAATCAATCCGGGCAGCGATCCAGGCCGGCGTGTTGCGGTTCGGCAGGGTAAAGTTGGCATAGTCCCAGAGCAGCAGCTCCTGCAGCAGCGGATCACCATCCAGCCAGGGCTCAAGAAAACCGACCAGATGCCCGAACAGTCGCTCAGGTTGCATCTTCTCCCGTGCGATGCCCTCCCCCAACTGTTCCATCAGCGTATCGAAAAAGCACACCAGCTCATCGTTGAAGTGGTGCGGCACCAGCCGCATCAGGGTCGCAACCAGATAGCCACTGTTCCAGAGCCGCTCCAGCAGGGCCGCATAGCGTTTGAAGCGGGCAAACGCTTGGAAGCTAAGCAGCGGATGGGCCAACACCTCGTAGGGTGGCTGCGGATCCCAACGGTAGCCCAGCGTCTGTGCCTGATCATGCAGCGGCGTTCCGGGCAGCAGCTTCAGGGCTGCCGAGCTGCAGATGCTCGGGAAACAGCCGGAACACCCGGTTGAGTGAGTCCGNGGGCCGCCAGTGTGGGCCGCATTNCCTCCCCCGGGCAGCCCGACGATCAGATCGAGGTGGACTGGATGGCGCTTCATCGCCACCAGTTCGCGGATATTATCCAGCGTCCTTGGACACCTCCATCTGCCGTATCGATGGCATTTGAGCACCTGGTTCATTGAGGGGTCTGCAGGCCGATCTCAAACTGAAAACGGCCCGGCTCCGGCGTGGCGGAAGATCACCATCGCCTCCGCAGAGATACGATCCGGGTTGAGCTCCAGATGGAAACGCAGATCACCCTCCGCTTCGGCAAAACCGTTGCAGCAGACGCAGGGGTGCGCTGTTTGCCCGAGATGGAAACTGCGATCGAGCAGCTTGATGGTCTTGCCTTTTAATCGGGAGAGGACCGCCAGCTCCTGTTCCACCCGTTCGATGGGGAAGGCACGCAGACGGTCAGTGGCGCTGGTGCAGAAGGTGCATTTATAAGGGCAACCGCGGGAGGTCTCCCAGTAGATCAGCGGTTTCCCCGCATCAAAGCTACTCAGCAGGATGGTGGAGGGGATCTGTTCCCACCGGTAACAACCGGATCGGATTACGGTGGATCTGGCCCTGATCCCACCAGATCAGGCCAGAGATGGTTGACAACTCCCCTACCCCAGCAAACTGCCAGCGCAATAGATCGCGAAATGCCGCCTCGCCCTCACCATCCACCACAAAGTCGATGATCGGCACAGCCCTGAGCAGCGCCTCGCCCCGCGGTCCTGCCTCCGGCCCGCCAAAGACGATCCGACACTCCGGCAGCAGCTGTTTGAGCAGCTGCGCCAAGCGGATGCAGGCATCGATATTCCAGAGATAGCAGGAGAAGCCGATCAGCCGCGGCTGCCAGGCCACCAGCTCCTCAAGCAGCGTCTGGTGACTGACATTGACCTGCGCCTCGAACAGCTGGATCCCGGCATGGAAAGGCTCGTTCCAGCAGAAGGCGGCCAGCGAGCGGATCGCCAGCGAAGAGTGGCTGTAGCCCGCATGCAGTGCAACCAGGGCTATCGGGTGGGATGCGGCGCTGAGGCACCGGTCAGGATCGATCATCGCGCGCACTATACACCGGCACAAGGTATTCAGCAGCCGTTCAGTTAAGCAGGTCCAAACTCTTTGCAGATTCAAAAGGAGGGACCAACCATGCCAACCCACACCACCCCCGCCAGCCACAGAGGCCTACCCCTGATCGCCGCAGCTACCGTCTGGCTGGCACTCTTTTCCAGCCCCACCCCGTCGGCCACAGCTCCGACGCTGAAGCTCTTCCCCACCACTGTTCTAGAGGATATTCGCCACACCGGCAGGGTGGCAAAGGAGATGGAGAGCGGCCTGCAACAGGTGATCGAACGGCTCGATCTGCAGCAGCAGATGACCATCGAGAGCAAATGCGATGGCGCCGAGGAGGACCCCGGGCTGCAACCAGCTGCGCCAACAGCTGAGTACCAGCTATCTGGGAGATGCTGCAGATCATGGAGCAGAACCTGCCTGAGATGGAGAGTGCGGTGGAGACCACCCGCAAGAGTCTAGCGAAACGCCTGCGCACCGAACTGGGGCAACGCATGACCCCCTGGGAGTTGCAGCAGGCCCTGCTCGGTGAGTCGCAGCAGATAGCCGACAGCACCCGGCCCAGCCTGCGCGGCCGTTCTGGGATGCGTCTCAGCGACCGTTTCAACCAGTACTACAAGCTGGTCGCCAACGGCTCTGCCTCCAACGACACCTCGCTGGCGGTGATCGCCTCCGACATCTACCTCGACATGGAGGAGACCGCCAACCTGATC
>AASF01002076.1 GCA_000168735.1 Candidatus Endoriftia persephone str. Hot96_1+Hot96_2
GTGCAACTTGCTATAGCTCTCCGAGGCGATCACCTGCAGCAGGCGGCGCTGCATCTCAGGAGTGGGGATGATAATACCCGCCTTGAGTTGCTCAACCGCGACGAAAAAGTCGGCCGGATAGTCCCGTACCAGATCACTCACATCCGGTTGATCGGCGCGCTGGTAGAGGTTATACACCACATAACCTGGCAGCTGGACACCCTCATCGGTGGTGATCTGCGAGTAGACCGCAAAAGCCACATGGGTGAACTCCACGCCCTCCGGCAACTGATCAGCAGGCCGCCCCACCCGGCCGAGGATGATCACCCGCGCCCCCCGTTCTGCGGCCAGGTACTCCACCTGTTTCGCCAGCCTTGCGGTCTGCACGGGATCGAAACGCAGTTCAGCACCCTCCGGCACCACTACCACTGGCCGGCGATACTCAATCCACTAACGCTGAGCAGAAGCAGCATCAGAAATACTCGAAGTGTACGCATCTCACTCACCTCCCTGGTTGCAACTGTAATGCCTGATCCGGGCGCAGGGCCGGGCACTGGATTACCTGGTCGGTGACCGGCAACGGCCGGGCCCTGGTCATTAGCCGTCGCCCACAGCACATCCCCCAGCGCACCGCTGGCCTGACCGAGCTGACCACTGCCCAATCAGTGGCACCGCCACCACCCGCGGAGACAACCTGCGCACCAGCAATGCTGGCATATCCCAGCCCTTCGGCCGAATGATGCACAGCAGCGGCTGAGTGGCCCATACTGCCCTCGGCAGCGCTCTGCTGGGTGGAAAAAACAAGCGTGAGGGCGACAAGGGTTGACGCAAGGATTGGTTTCATCTCTGTTCTCCTGATGGTTGACTCGTTGCAGCCTCAGGATTGCCCAGCAGGAAACAGATTGAAACCTTTACAAAGATCGTCTACAAATACGCCAACTTTCGTATCATATTTTTATACTTTTTCATGTCGCAACAGAAGCTCCTCATCAGCACACTCAAACAGGCACTAAAACAACAGGGCCTCACCTACGCCCAGGTCGCCAGTCAGATCCACATCAGCGAGCCCAGCGTCAAACGGATGTTCTCCAGCGGCCGCTTCACCCTTGAACGGATCGAAGCAATCTGCGCGCTGATGGAGATGCAGCTGCTCGACCTGATGCGGTTGATGGAGCGGGCCCAACACTCCACCAGCCAGTTGAGTTGGGAGCAGGAGGAGGAGTTGATCGGCGACATCCGGCTGCTGCTGCTGATCGCACTAATCCGCAACCACTGGAGTCTGCCACAGATCCTGCACGACTATGCGATCCCGGAGCACGACTGCATCCAGCTGCTGGCCCAGCTCGACCGGCTGCGGCTGATCGAGCTGCAGCCGGGCAACCGCATCCGCCTGCTGGTGGCCCCTGACTTCCAGTGGATCCCCAACGGCCCGATCGTGCGCTTCTACGAGGAGCGGGTGAAAGCCGAGTTCTTCGACGCCAGCTTCAGCGTGCCAGCACAGCCACCGCCAATTCCTCTCTGGCGAGCTCTCCGCTGGCTCTGCGGCGCTGCTGATCAAGAAGATGCGCCTGCTCGAGCAGGAGTTCGCCGAGCTGCTAAAGGCCGACCTGAGCCTACCACCGGAGCAGCGCATCAACATCGGTCTAGTGCTGGCGCAGCGCCCCTGGCAGTTTCACGCCTTCGACCACCTGCGCCGGGAACAGGACAGCTAATCAGATAAGATCGACAGTTCGACAAACCTCAAGAATGGCTGGCAGCGTCTTGTCGCAAGCAGATGACAGCTGGGCCCGATGGGAGCCACTCAGGCTCACCGAATCGGGATAGGCCGCCTGGCAGTGCGCCATCTGCCTCCGGGCAGCGGGGATGGAAGTGACAACCCGCTGGCGGGTCTGAGGGTGACGGCATATCCCCTTCGAGGCGGATCACCGAACGCTGCCGCTGCGGATCGGGTACCGGCACCGCCGACAAGCAGCGCCTGGGTATAGGGATGGGCCGGAGCCCTCCAGCACCTCATCGACCCGCCCCTGTTCGACGATCCGCCCCAGATACATCACCGCCACCTCATCGGCCAGATAGGCCACCACCGAGATATTGTGGGTGATAAAGAAATAGGAGAGCCCCAGCTGCCGCTGCAGCGACTTCAGCAGATTGAGGATCTGCGCCTGCACTGAGACATCCAGAGCGCTGGTGGGGCTCGTCGCAGACGATCAGCTGCGGCTCCACCGCTAGGGCCCGAGCGACGCAGATGCGCTGGCGCTGGCCGCCGGAGAACTCATGCGGATAGCGGCTGGCCGCGTCGGCACGCAACCCCACCTGCTCCAGTAGTTCCGCCACCCGCCGCTGGCGGCTGGTCCGATCCCCCATCCCCTGTGCCAGCATCCCCTCAGCGACGATATCCCCCACCAGCATACGCGGGTTCATCGACGACATCGGATCCTGGAAGATGATCTGCATATCGCCTCGGCGCCTGCGTAGCACCTCGCCACGCATCTCGGTCAGCTCATCAACGCCGAAGCGAACGCTGCCTGCGGTGGGCCGGATCAGCTGCAGTATGCCTTTGCCGACGGTGGTCTTGCCGCAACCCGACTCCCCCACCAAGGCCAGGGTTCGGCCCTTGGGAATCGCCAGGGCTGACCCCATCCACCGCCCGCACATGCCCCACCACCCGGCGGAACACCCCTTTATGAATCGGGAAGTAGACCTTCAAGCCTTCCACCTGCAGCAGCCGTGTCTCTCCGTGGTCGACATCGTGGCGCACTGCCTGGACCTTCCTCTCCCTGGCACCGGGCTGAATCGGCTTGTCGGCATAGAGCAGGCAGCGCACCCCTTGCTGCGGGGCGGTCGGGTTCCAGGCAGGAATCTCCTTATGACAGCGCGCCACCGCCAGCTCACAGCGCTCGGCAAAGCGGCAACCTTCGAAGCGGCTGTCCAGAGGCGGCACACTGCCCTCTATCACCGCAAGCTGTTCATCGCGCTTGTGGCTGTCGGGTAGGGATTGGAACAGCTTGCGACTGTAAGGGTGTTTCGGCGCAGCGAAAAAGTCCGCCACATCGGCAGTTTCGACGATCTGCCCAGCATACATCACCGCCAGCCGGTCCGCTGACTCCGCCACCACCCCCAGGTCGTGGGTGATCAGCAGGATCGCCATGCCCGTCTCCCGCTGCAGCTGCTTCAGCAGGCGCAACACTTGGGCCTGGATGGTCACATCCAGCGCGGTGGTCGGCTCATCGGCAATCAGCAGCTCCGGCCGCCCGGCCAGGGCCATGGCGATCATCACCCGCTGCTTCATACCACCGGAGAGCTGGTGCGGATACTCTCGGGTGCGTCGTTCGGGATCGGGAATACCCACCGCGTCGAGCAGCTCCACCACCCGCTGCTGCACCGCCGCCCGGCCCTTCAGTTCGTCATGCAGCCGCACCGCTTCAGCGATCTGCTCTCCCACCCGCATCACCGGATTGAGCGAGGTCATCGGCTCCTGGAAGATCATTCCCATCTTACCGCCGCGCACGCCACGCATCTCCCGCTCCGAGAGGGCCAACAGATCGTCGCCGTCGAGGTGGATGCTGCCGGTGGCGATACGCCCACCATGGGGCAGCAGCCGCATCATGGAGAGGGCAGTCATCGACTTACCGCAGCCCGACTCACCCAGCAGCGCCAGGGTCTCGCCGCGGCGGATCTGCAGATCCATGCCGTCCACCACCCGCACCGGGTTGGATTCATCCCCCAGTTCGGTCTTCAGGCCATTGATCTGCAGCAGAGGATCGCGCATCGAGGCTCCCGTCTATCGGCTGTTGCGCAGGCGCGGGTCGAAGGCATCCCGTACCACGTCAGAGAAAAGGTTGGCGGCCAGCACCAGGGTGAACATAAAAAACAGCGCCGCCACCAGCGACCACCAGACAATCGGTTCGCGGGCCATCTCCAGGCGCGCCGAGTTAATCATGTTGCCCCAGCTGTTCATGGTCGGATCGACACCGATGTTGATGTAGGAGAGCACCGCCTCCGCCAGCACCAACCCGCTGAAGTCGAGCACCAACGTGATCAGCACGATATGCAGCACATTCGGCAGGATGTGGCGGCCGATGATGGTGAAATGGCCAACGCCAAACGCCTGCGCCGCCTGCACATACTCCAATTCGCGCAGCTTGAAGGTCTCGCCGCGCAGCAGCCGGCAGAGTCCGGTCCAGCTGGTGACGCCGAGGATGATGCAGAGAAACAACAAGCGCAGGTCGGCGCGCTCGGTGAGGCTGGCAAAGTCGGCCTCGTGGTTGCTGATGTAGATCTGCATCATCAGGATCGCCGCGGCGATCAGCAGCACACCGGGGATCGAGTTCAGGGTGGTGTAGCTATACTGGATCAGGTCATCGACCCAGCCGCGGAAGTAGCCCGCCATAATGCCGAGCAAGATCGCCGCCGGCAGCATCACCAGGGTGGTGAGGGTGCCGATCAGCAGCCCGGTGCGAATGCTCTTCAGCGCCTGGTAGAAGACATCCTCACCCACCTTGTCGGTGCCGAGCAGATGGTAGCTACTGCCCAAGGTGAAGGCGACAAAACCAAGCAGCAACACCACGCCAAGGGTGATCAACAGGGTACGCCAGGGGACCTGGGTATCAAATGCCAAGATCTGCAAGAGCATCGCTCGGAAGCCAACAGCCTGGCGACGCGCCAGCTGCCAGACTAGCAGCGAGGCGATCAGCGCCCAGCCGAGCAGCCCAATCAGCACCCCCCGCACGATATGGGCCAGCAGATCAGTGGCCCAGTCAGCCGTCGGATCCTGCAGGTGGGCGCCGCCATACTTGAGCCGGGGATAGGCCCGGCTGGTGCGGCCATCCGCCAGTTCAATGCTCTCCTTGGCGTAGAGATGGGTCGCCAGAGGGGCCGAGTAGCTCTTCTCCTGACGGGTACGGATCGGCGTCACCATCCAGTCAAAAACGCTCAACACCTCAGCCGAGCCGGCACCTGGCTCACCGTTGTCCGCCGGGAGATAGTGGATCGAATCGAGCAGGCCGATCAGCACATAGAAGCTCAGCACCACCAGCGCCCCCATGCCGATACGGCTACGCGCCACCTGCCGCCATGGCGCGCGCAGGTGTTCGCGACGACTGGCGAGCAGGCCGAATCCCACTGCCAGCACCAGCAGCAGAAAGATCAGCGCATCGGTCCAGAGGATCACCAGCTCAGGCATGCAGCGCGACTCCAGCGGAAGGATCAAACAGGTTATGCAAATCCATCACTGCAACCTCACCCGCGGATCAACGAGAGTGTAGGAGATATCGGTGAGGATCAGGCCGATGATATAGAGCACCGAGCCAAGGAACACCATGGCGCGCACAATGGCGAAGTCCTGACGGCTGATAGCGTCGATAGTGTAGCTGCCGAGCCCGGGGATGCCGAAGAAGGACTCGGTGATC
>AASF01002075.1 GCA_000168735.1 Candidatus Endoriftia persephone str. Hot96_1+Hot96_2
ATACCTCACTAAGGGATATCTGCAGGTTAACGAATTCGCCTTGATCCAGTAGTCTAAAAAAGGGGAAGACCTGAGGATGGGCTAAGCTAGCAATCCACTGGGGAAAAGTTATCTCGCCTTTTTGGCCTCATGGTGCGAAATGCGAGGTAATCATTTACAGCGGTAGAGCAGTCTCATGTTGGAACGAAAACTGTCGGTATAGGGAACAAATTTACCGCTCATGTGTTGGTGGATTAAGTAGGCAATATCCATCCCGGATCTTACAAGCAGCTCATGAGCAGCAGTGAATCTTGGGTTGCATTCAATTACCTTTAGTTGGTTGTCACGGGGGTCTTTTTTGAATTCTATGTTGGCCATCCCGCGAAGGCCGATGCCTTGAAAAAACTTCATCCCTAATTCTGCGGTTTCCTGGTCCCAGTCGGTGATGTGATAGCAAGCACCTCCATGATTAGGCGGAAAGCGGCGCAATACTCTCTTGGTGAATTGAAAAAGTGGGGTTCCATCTGATTTGATGTAAGTATAGAAACTGCTTAGCAGAGTGTCGGGGCCTGGGATGAATTCTGAGATTATTACGTCACATTCCTTCTCGCTGGCGGCCTTCAGGTTGGCTATTAACTCGGCTTGATTGTCGGCTCGGAGATATTTTTTGCCGTTAAACCTAGTCCTAAAAACAAGGGAATTGACTGGCTTTGCGATGACAGGATATTCAATATTTTGGCTCGTTAATTCTTCGATTGAGGATCCAGCGTCCACTTTCCAGGTTCTCGGTGTTCCTATTCCAATCTTTTTGGCGAGCCGAAGGGTCTCTTTTTTGTCGAGCATAGCGAGATGAATTTCAGGTATAAATTCATCTAAAAGATAGTACTTCTCCAGCTCTTCGCGGTTCTCCGCGAAGAAACTGAACAGCATCATCTCCGCAGCCGAATATCAAATGACCATTCAGTTCTGGATGAGGTCTTCCAAGTAGAAGCTCTGACCAGTAGTCAAATACATCGGCGCCTAAAGGAATAATATATTGCTTATTTCCATATCTGGAGAATGTGATGGGACGGCCTTCTGTTGCTGAAAAGCTAACAGGTATACCATGGCGACTCAGGCTACGAAGAATCGAAAGGGCATTTTCATGGCCGCCGAGAATCAATACAGGTATATTTGAACTATCCTTATCAACCATGGTTAACGTCGCTTAAATATGTTTGAGTGGGCTGAATCGTCAATCGGAGTTATTTGAAAAACTTTCACATGACGCTTGTTTACCGGTAGTTAGCAAACGATCCAAAATTATCTACTAGATCACGCAAACCGGGGTGGAAATTCTAATTATCTGGATCAGGCCGGGCTTGATCTGTCCCTGATGTTCAGTCACAAATTTTCCTTGAAGCTGACCGTAATTTGTTCGCCCAAAGTTATGCTAATCACTGGGGGCGGGCAAGAGAGAGAACTTTGTTTTGCGACACAAAGCAAGTTTGCTAACACCGCCTACTATATGTGCTTGAAACCCTGATCACTCCTTCTG
>AASF01002074.1 GCA_000168735.1 Candidatus Endoriftia persephone str. Hot96_1+Hot96_2
CTTTCGCTGCGCCTACAATGGCATCGATCTCACGCTCCACTTTCAACTCTTCGGTAATATCGATCCATTGGGTTACACGCCCCTGATAGTCCCCATCACTGTCTAACACGGGACTGGTAATCAACTTAAAACTGCGCGACCAGGCATCGAACTGGCTAGTGCGTGTCTCAGAAAGCTGCGTCCGATACATCTCAGCCAGCTTTTCATCAGGAAAGAAGTCGGCAAGACTGGAACCAAGCAACCCATCGACGTCAAATGGCTTGCCCTGGCTGCGGACATTCTCACCCAAGACTTCGAACTGGGCACGGGCGGCCTTGTTCATAAAGATCAGAATGTTGTCCTTATCCGACACGGTAACGCTGGTTGAACTGTTATCCAGCGCCTCTTTCAAGCGTCCTGCTTCGTTCGCCTGCTCACGCGCATCCATCACATCGAAACCCAGCTTGATCTGGGTTGATTTGAGGCTTTGGAGCATCTGACCGATCTCATCATTACGATCGGTCTCGACCCAATCGAAGTAGTTGCCCTCGGCTATCTGATCCAGCTTCTCTTGGATATACTTCATGGGACGAGTAATGTGGCGGTTAAGGAAGGCACCACTGATCAGGGTGATCAGCGATAGACCAGCCAGTAACGCCAGAAAAGTCGTCTCGGCCACCTGGAAATGCACCATCGCGGCCAATCCCACAAACATTACGACCATCAGAAACAGAATAGTGTTGAGTATGGTCTTCAGCTGCAACCGCTTAAAGCCAGCAGCCAAACGGGCCAGGCCCTTGGGTGCCAGAGTCGCATTGCTATCGGCCAGCAGCCCCCGGTAGAGCGGCTCAACCGCAGCGATTTCCTCCCGGGTTGGCGGTGTTCGAACCGACATATATTCAATCACGCGGCCATTGCTGCGCAGTGGCGTAACGTTAGCCTTGACCCAGTAGTAATCACCGTTTTTGCAGCGATTCTTAACGATGCCGGTCCAGGGTTTACCGGCCTTGCTGGTCTCCCACAGATCTTTAAAGGCCTGAGGCGGCATATCCGGGGTGTCGCACAATGTTGTGATTTTTGCCGTACAGCTCCCGTCGGCTGAATCCACTGATCTCGACAAAATCTTTGTTGCAGTAGGTGATAGTGCCTTTGAGATCGGTCTTGGAAACCAGGATACTGCCTGGCTTCATATAGCGTTCATTATTGGTGACGGGTTGATTGATCTTCACTTACCTTCTCCCATTTGCATCAAATGCCCGCTCAGGCATTGACGACACTCTCTTGTTCCTGCTCACGCCTCTGGCTGAAGAGCTGATCGATATCCAGCAGCATGATCATCCTGCCCTCGGCATCGGCCAGCCCACTGATGAACTCAGTGGCAATCGCTTCACCAAATTCCGGGGTATTACGAATGGTATTGGGGTTGGCGTTGAGCACATCTGAAACGGCATCAACCACCATGCCCATCGCCCGTGAATTGTTTGCGCCATTAACACGCACAACAATCACCACGGTGTCTTTACTGTAATCTTGAGGCTCTAGGGCCCAGCGCTTTGGGCGCAGATCGAAGATCGGCACGATGGATCCACGCAGGTTGAGCACACCTTTGACATAGTCCGGTGCATTCCGGAATACGCGTGACAAGCTCCCAGCCCCGAATCTCCTGGTACCCGCAGGATATCCACGCCGTAGTCTTCGCTGCCAAGGGAGAAAGTCAGGTACTCCTGACCCGTCATCTCCAACTCCACCGGCTCAAGTTTCTTTGCTGTATTCATCTGCTCACCCTCTGTCAGGCAATCCGCTTCTCGTTGACTTGGGCCTGGGTCGCCAATCGCAACAGGCCAGGGATGTCGATAATCAGTGCGACGGAGCCATCCCCAAGGATGGTTGCTCCGGATATGCCCTCCACTTTTTTGTAGTTGGCTTCAAGGGATTTGATCACCACCTGCTGCTGGCCAAGTAGGTCATCAACAAACAACCCGCAATGGCGTCCTTCACCCTCGACCACCACCAGCAATCCCTCTTTCAGGGTTGTGGCCTTGACGTCTTCAATGCACGAATACTTCGTGCAGCCTGACGATCGGCAGATACTCACCGCGCAGCTTGAAGGTCTCACCCGCGGCCGGCGACTAGATTGATCATCTCCTCCGAGACCTGGATCGATTCGATGATTGAAACCAGCGGCACGATATAGGTCTCCGAGCCGACAGATACGGTCTGGCCATCGAGGATCGCAAGGGTCAGCGGCAGTCGGATGATGATGGCAGAGCCCTTGCCCGGATCGGATTCGATCTCGATGCTGCCACCCAGTTCGTTGATATTTCTGCGCACCACATCCATGCCAACACCACGGCCAGAAACGTCACTCACCTCGTCCGCCGTTGAGAATCCAGCCTGGAATATCAGTTCATAGATCTGCCGGTCCTCAAGCATATGGCCTTCTGGGATAATTCCACGCTCGATCGCCTTTGCCTCGATCTTGTCGCGATTGAGGCCACGTCCATCATCGCGGATCTCGATGACGATATTGCCACCCTTGTGGGATGCGCTTGAGCTGGATCACACCAGTCTCGGGCTTGCCGGCGCTAACACGCTCATCGGGCATCTCGATGCCGTGGTCGAGGCTGTTGCGCAGCCAGATGGACCAACGGGTCACCGATTTTTTCGATCACCGTTTTGTCCACCTCGGTATTTTCGCCGCTCACCTTCAGCTCGATCTTCTTGCCAAGCTTGTTGCTCAGATCATGCACCAGGCGGGGAAAGCGGCTGAAGGTAAAGCTGATAGGCAGCATGCGGATCTGCATCACGCTCTCCTGCAGCTCACGGGTGTGGCGCTCCAGCTGGCCCAAGCCATCATTGAGCCGCTCTAGCTTGCCCATATCGAAATCCTCACCCAACAGGCTGAGCATCGACTGGGTGATAACCAGCTCACCCACCATATTGATCAGGCTGTCGATCTTGGCAGATATCTACACGGATCGACCCGCCGCCACTGCCTGCACTCCGATTACCACTGGTGCGCCGCTCTTTTCCCGATCGCCGATTCTTTTCAACGCGGCGCTCTGGTTGCGGCGGCACTGCTTTTAACTGAGGGGGTTCTGCTGACGCCGCAGTTTTCCGGGTTCCCAGCAGCTGATAACTTCGGGGAACGCTGCGCTTCCTCTCGCCGCGGATTGCGGCATCAAGGGCATGATGATGAGCTCACAATCATCCTCAACCCAGACAAACACCTCATCCAAGGCCTCCCGGTCCACCGCCCCATGGAGGTAAATGTCCCATGAAATGTAGCTATCTTCCGGCTCGTAGCTCTGCAGCGCTGGCAGAAAGCCTCGAAGAATCCGCCTGTAGGTTCAAGCGGGCCCAGTTCCGCCAGTTCAACGGATAATGCGTAGCGAGTCATTACCCGTGCGCATCATTTTCAGCAGCGGCCGGAACACGATATGCCAACCTTCCGTTTGGGGCTCCATGGTTTCCGCAGCGCTCACCACTTCCGGTGTTGACGCCTCGCCTGCCACAGCAGTTTTGTTACTTGAGAATCTGCTCCAGCTCCGCCTGCTGGCTTTTGACCTTCTCCTGCTCGACCTCGCCCTCTTCACTGGCGGCGCTGAGCATATCCCGCAGGATATCGACCGAGCGCAGCAGTGCATCCACCGCCTCACTGGTGACCGGGCGTCGCCCATCCCGCATCTCATCCAGCAGGGTCTCCATGACATGGGTGAAACTGGCGATGTCGTTGAAGCCAAAGGTGCCGCTGCCACCTTTTATGGAATGGGCGGCACGAAAGATGGCATTGATCTCTTCGTCGTCAACCGTGCCAGGGTCCATATTAAGCAGCCCGGACTCCATGATCTCCAGGCCTTCAAAGCTCTCCTCGAAGAAGACCTGATGAAATTGCGCCATGTCGATCGACATGATCTCTCCCCCCGTAATGGCAA
>AASF01002073.1 GCA_000168735.1 Candidatus Endoriftia persephone str. Hot96_1+Hot96_2
TGGTTTTGGATCTGCGTTTCGCCACGGTTACTGGGCTCTTGAAGTTATAATAAAGATTAATTTTAACAGGTATCAAGGAGTTAACCTAAGTGTAATATCAATGGATTGAGAGTACCGACCACGCCAGCACCAGAACTACCCCCTGCATAACCCCAACAAACAGCCTGCCATGACCACCCTCTTCTACATCCACGACCCGATGTGCTCCTGGTGCTGGGCATTCGCTCCGGTACTCGACAAACTACAACGACAGCTGCCAGCCGAGATCCGGTTTATCCGGCTGCTGGGCGGTCTGGCCCCCGACAACCCTGCCCCGATGGCAGCAGAGATGCGCGAGCAGCTGCAGGCGACCTGGCGGCGTATCGAGCAGAAGTTGCCGGAGATCCGCTTCAACTTTGACTTCTGGAGCCGTTGTGAGCCACGCCGCTCCACCTACCCGGCCTGCCGTGCAGTGATCGCCGCCCGAAGTCTGAATGATTCAAAAGAACAGGCGATGATCCGCACGATCCAACAGGCCTACTATCAGCAGGCAAGAAACCCTTCGGACGCAGCCACCCTGATTGAACTGGCCGGAGAGATTGGCCTTGACCCTGCCCGCTTCAAAGTCGCCCTCAACGACTCCGCCATCAACACCATCCTCAAGCAGGAGATAACCCAAGCCCTGGCGATGCACGCCACCAGTTTCCCCGCCCTGGTGCTGGAGCTGGACGGAGGCTTCTGGCCGGTACCGGTGGACTACCACTCGGCGGAGCCAATACTTGAAACCATCACGATGATCTGCAGTGAATGATTGACTCATCAACAAAACAGGACTAAACTCCCCCGCCATGCTCGATCAAGACACACTCAACCGTTACCGCCAGGACATCATATTCGATGCGGAGCTATGCGGACACCGCTTCACCTTCCACACCACCTGGGGCATCTTCTCGCCGCGGGAGATCGACGAGGGCACGCGACTGCTGCTCGATCATCTCGAGATTGCAGCCGACGACGACTGCCTCGATATCGGCTGTGGCTATGGTCCGATCGGCCTCACCCTGGGGGCGCTGGCGCCAGCGGGCCAGACCCTGATGGTGGACAAGGACTTCATGGCGGTGGAGTACGCCAACGCCAATGCCGCCCGCAACCGGATCGGCAACGCCCGGGCCCCAGCTGAGGCAACGGCTTCGCCCATATCGATCCGGCACTGCGCTTCGACCTGATCGCCTCCAACATCCCCGCCAAGGTGGGCAAGGAGATGCTGAGTCTGATACTGCATGACGCCTGGGCACGACTGAACCCCGGCGGACGACTCTATCTGGTCACCATCAACGGCCTGCGCCAATACATGAAACGCAACCTGAATGAGGTCTTCGGCAACTACAAGAAGCTGAAACAGGGGCAAGAGCTACACCGTGGCGCTGGCACACAAAGAGTAATCATGAGCGATCAACCCGATAGAGCTGAGTTGACCCGCCAGCAGGCGCTGCCTACACGATCACCTGGCCGATACTATCGTCACCCGCTGGGCATGCGGTAGAACGGTGCAAGTCAGCAGCAAGCTAGCCGGTTCAACACATGCGACGCAGCCACTAAACCGAAGCTAGCAGTGACCGTCATCGCCGAGCCAAAACCTCCGCAATTGAGGCTGGAACACACACCGCCCCCGGCTTGCTGGCACAGACCCCACCACTGCCATCTGGGTAGCACTGCGGCTCGTCGGAGTAGACCGCCGCCACACCGAAACGCCGCTTGGTATTTGACGAAAAACCATACTCCACTGCGCAGCAGTTTACGGGTCTTGGCAAGCAGCGGATCCTGCTCGGTGCGACTCAGATCGACTAGGCGGATGCGGGTCGGGTCGACCTGGCCTCCAGCACCGCCCACCGTAACCAGCGGCACTTTTTTTCGTCGGCAGACGGCGATTAGCGCCGCTTTGGTGCGGAAGTTGTCGATGCAGTCGACCACATAGTCGAAGCCGGCATCGCTCAGCAACTGCAGATTCTCCGCCTCGACAAACACCTCCACCGCTTCAACCCGGCAGGCAGGGTTAATCCCCAACATCCGCTCACGCATCACCGCCACCTTGTGCGGCGGCCGGTAGTTGCCCGTCTAGAAAGCCGGCAACTGCCGGTTGGTGTTGGACTCCGCCACATGGTCAAGATCGAACAGAGTAATCGCACCCACTTGCACTGCGCACCAGGGGCCTCTGGCAACCCCCAGGAAACCAAGCCCCACCGAAATGCCGATCACACAGATGCGGGAATCAACAAAACGCGCCAGTCCGGGCTTCGCGCATAGAGTCGCGCAATACCGCCAAAACGACGCTGGAAATCACTGTCAGTCACAAGATTATCGGAAGCCCTTAAATGCAGTCGGCTCGATCTGCCAGGAACAAATCAGCAGCGATCGGAAGGAAGAAAAAAGTGCCGGCAATGATTGCCGACACTGTCGGAGAATATCGCCTACTTCTTTGACTTGTCGCTCTTTTTCTTGCCATCTTTGCTCGTCTTGGCTTTGCCAGATGTAGACGGATGCTTGGCCTTGCTAGCCTTTTCCCCGCTGGAACTGCTACCAGTGACCTTTTTTGATTTTCCAGGCTTGGCGCGACAATAGGCATCTACTTTTTTACCGCTTTTGGTTTTGTAACTCTTGACCCAGCCTGCAGGCGGGCATTCTCCGAGCATTTGGACTGACGCAGCCCCTTACAGCTTGAGGCCATTGCTGCTGAATGGAATAACGCCAGCGCCACTACCAGATATGGCAACAGCAAAACCTTTCAGATGTGAGCTCATCTTTTTCATCCTTATTTTCCTTTTGGTTAGTCCATAAACATCATTCACCATCACTCACGCGACAACCATTCTATTGCATCACCGGGGATGGTGAATGCTTCTTCTCGAGCCGGTAACATATATTTACAGAGAACGAATGAAAAGATGTGCTGCGCATCGCGCCTGCCTGGAGGTATAACGCATGTTTTCCACACTGATCGCGCTCTCCCCTGCTGATCATGTTGGGCTTAGCGGGTAGCCGCCCTGTTCCTGGCTGGCAGCTCTACAAAGTCATCATCCATGGAGGATCCGGCCCGGTCGGATGAGGATGAGAATGAATGAGCATTCAAGAAGATTGAGGAAATATCAAGTGACGACACTCCACCCCCCATGGTCGAATGGCCCCGAAGCTGGTTGAGGGGAATTGAAGCAGTATCACCTCGGGCTAGCTTATCTCCTCCATGCTCCTTTGGTATAAACCGCTTCGACAGACCTTGTTCGAAGCGGATTTTTTTTTGCCTTTCTCCCAATCCTGATCTGGCTAAATGCGTCCTCGCAACCGCCCTCAGACGAAATACCCGAACTGGGTCGGATGACTCCGGTTAAGTCCAACTCCATCGATTCGTTCCGCTCACGCAGGTGATGCTCATACAGAGCCAGATAGGTCTTGCGCAGGAGCTGCTGATAGGAGGATCGCGGTGGCGTTCAGCCGCTCGACCATCCTCTGAAAGTAACTCAGCTGCTCCTGGGGTGGAATATGATACGAATAGCTGAACATAATCTTGCCCTCCTCTGACTTTAAATCTAGAGCCATCGACAAGATCACTACAGGTGAACTACCCGCAGAGTTTTGTAGGAACTATCTTGAATAATCCGATCAGAAACAGCGACAGTCTTACAGGTCGACCTGTCGCCCAAACATCACCACCCGCCGACGGACCCGCTCAGCAAGATCACTCTCCAACTGATCCCAGCTA
>AASF01002072.1 GCA_000168735.1 Candidatus Endoriftia persephone str. Hot96_1+Hot96_2
GCCCTTGATCCACCGCCATCATTTCCAAACCGGAGAGCTGTTCAGTGGCCTTCATCAGGCCGATCTCGGCGGTCAACGCCGAACCTGGCGCGACCAGCGAACAGCAGCGCCGTCACCACCGGCCCCAACTCGCGCACCAGTGAAGCCGCCACCATCACTCCGAGGCTCTCTTCAGCGCCGAACTGGGAGAGCACATAGGTGCCCCTGCAGCCCCAAAACCATGCCGACAAACAACCCGGAGACCACCACGATCACCAGGCTGCGCACCCCCACAGAATAAACCTGGACCAGCAGCAGGCGCAGACGACGCACCAGCGCTAGGCTGCCGACCAGGATCTCCAGCAGCAGCAGATGACCGCGACCCAGGCGCTGCAACGACGCAAGCCCATGTCGGCCCAGGTGTGCCAGAAGGTCAAGGATCAAGCACCACCTCCACCCATCAGCAGATCATCAGCCAGCGGCGCGGCCGGGTAGTGGAAACGCACCGGCCCATCCGGGCTCGCCGCGCATGAACTGGTGCACCCAGGGAGAGTCGGAGTCGGCCAACTGCTGCGGCGACCCCTGGCTCCACCAGCCGGCCATGGGAGATTAGATAGAGCCGATCGGCGATGGCGGCGGTCTCCTCCCACGTCGTGGGAGACCAGAATGCTACTCAGCCCCACCGCATCGTTGAGACGGCGGATCAGCTGCGCCAGCACCCCCATCGAGATCGGATCCTGGCCGGTGAAGGGCTCATCGTACATCACCATCATCGGATCAAGGACGATGGCCCGGGCCAGCGCCACCCGCCGCGCCATGCCACCGGAGAGTTCAGCCGGCATCAGCTCACGCGCACCGCGCAGCCCCACCGCCTCTAGCTTCATCAGCACCAGGCGACGAATCATCGATTCGGGCAGGTCGGCATGTTCGCGCACCGGGTAGGCGACGTTTTCAAAGACAGAGAGATCGGTGAGCAGCGCGCCACTCTGGAACAGCATGCCCATACGGGTGCGCAGCCGAAACAACTCGCGCCGGCTGAGCTGATGCACGTTCAGACCGTCCACCTCGATGCTCCCGGCATCCGGCTGCAGCTGGCCGGCGACCAGTTTCAGCAGGGTGGTCTTGCCGCTGCCACTGGGCCCCATGATGGCACTCACCTGGCCACGCGGGATATCCAGGTCGACACCATCAAAGATGATCTGCCCGCCGCGACGAAACCGCAGCCCGCGAATACGAATCAGCGGCGACTCCTGCGAGCTCTTGTCTTCGACCATTGGCGAGGCTTCCCTTCTGGCATTTTCACCCATTCTGTCGACACCCCCTATAAGCGTCAAGCCCAGCCCCATCAGTTGTGCCAGTTGGGCGCAACTGCCGCAGCAGATCCAGATCTGGCGGCTCACCGAAAAGGAACAGAGGCAGCTCCTGATCACCCGCCACCCGTGTGGAGAGACGTTCAAGCAGCGCACGCTGCTGGCGCGGTTCCAATCGCGCATCAGGTTTAATGCAGAACGGCGGCCGGCTCACCGTCAGCCACTCCCTTGTCGGACCGCAGCAGACGATAGCAGTTCAGGCCCATCGTCTCGATTGACTCAGCATCTATCCCCTGCCGCAATACCAGTCCAGCCAGCTGCCCAGCCCATCCCTCAAGCAACTGCACCTGCTGTGCCTCCAGCGGGCTCTCGATCTCCAGATAAAGCTGGAAGCCATCATCCAAATCATCCAACCACTCCAGCAGTGTCAAGGCTGCGAGATCCGCCCACACTGCCTGTGTGCAACAACACTCCGGGAAACTCGTTGGCATAGTAGGTCAGGCGCCAGTCAGCCGGCAGATCCTCCGGGTAAAAACTGCCCTGCCAAGCCGGGTGGTCCCAACCACGGGCGTAGATCTGCACTGTCGGTCGATTATCGGTCATACTGCTGGACACCAGAGGAGTGTGATCAATGGGCGAGATCCTGACATTCAAAAAGCGCACCCTGAGCGATAAGCACCGTGGCCGGGGGCTCTGTCGCGAGGGCTTTCACAAGTGGCAGACGGTCAAGGAGCGCCAGTTCGACGTTAAACAGGGGCGGCTGGTGACCCAGTTTCGCTGCAGCCGTTGCGGTGCTACCAAGACCAAGGCGCTATGAGGCATCCTGTGGCTTGATCAGCAGCCGCTCCACCCGCTCTCCATCGATCAGGTGGCGCTGCAGGATCTCATCCAGATCGTCCCTATCCACATAGGTGTACCAGACCGCCTCCGGGTAGATCACCAGCACCGGCCCATGTTCGCAACGATCAAGACAACCGGCGATGTTGACCCGCACCCCGCCCGGTCCGGCCAGCTCCAGCTCCAGCTCCTTAACCCGCTGCTTAAGATAGCCGCACTGCCCCGCCGCGTTAAAGCGCCCGCAGCAGGGGTGCCCATCATCGCGCTGATTGGTGCAGAAGAAGAGGTGATGGCGGTAGTAAGACATGGCCTTCTCGCTGTGAAGCCTCGCTGATTTGTCGCTATTATAAGCGCGATGAGCGCGATTCACCCCCCCTTTGCGACAAAACCGCACCGCCTGCCGGGCATTTCCGACCCAGGCTCCAGCCAGTGACACCTGAACAGCTGATCCTCGAGGCGGACCGCTGCGTCAAATGCGGCCTCTGTCTGCCCCACTGCCCCACCTACCGACTGCTGCGCAACGAGGCCGACTCGCCACGCGGGCGGATCGCACTGATCCAGGCGCTGGCCGACGGCAGCCTGCCGGCCGATCCGACCCTGAGCCGACACCTGGAGGGCTGCTTGCACTGCCGACGCTGCGACTCGGCCTGCCCCTCCGGGGTCGCCTATGGTGCGATGATCGATGGTGCCCGGCAGCTTCTGAACAGCAGGCGCAGCAGCTGGCACAGTGCCTTCAAGCAACAACTAATCAAGCGGCTGAGCCAACCACGCAGACTAAAAAAGTGGCTCGGATTTGCCAGACTGGCCAAGCGTTTTGGGCTGCTGCAGTGGCTGGCGCGCCAGCGCTTCGGGGTCAGTTCCCGGCTGGCAGCCATCGCCAACCAGATCCCCACCCCAGGACCAAAGGCTCCCCGCCCTGCTGCCCACCCACACCGCCAGCGGCCGCAGCGCCCTGCTCTTCACCGGCTGCGTTTCACAATCGCTCGAACCGCAGCTCATCGAGGCAGCGATCGAACTGCTGCCGGCAGTTGGGCTATGCGGTGGAGATCCCCGAAGCACAGCACTGCTGCGGCGCGCTGCACCGTCACAGCGGTGGTCTACAGCAGGCGCAGCAACTGTGCGAGCATAACAGCGCCCTGTTCGAGATAAGCCGGGTCGGGGTGATCGCCACCCTCGCCAGCGCCTGTCACAACGAATTACTCGAGCACTGCCGTACCACTCCACCGATACGTTCGCTTGTCGAGCTGCTGCTGGAACAGCCCTGGCCCGCGGAGCTGACTCTGCGCCACCCTGCACGCAACCAGGTGCTGCTGCACCAGCCCTGCAGCAGCCGTGGAGATCACGCCGCCCGGTTATTACAGCGGATCAAGG
>AASF01002071.1 GCA_000168735.1 Candidatus Endoriftia persephone str. Hot96_1+Hot96_2
TCATGGCGATGCGTTGGTATGTGGTGCATGCCTATTCCGGGTTCGAACGCGCAGGTGCAGCGTTCGCTGAAGGAGCGCGTCGCTCGTTTTGGAATGGAAGACAAGTTTGGCGAGGTTCTCGTGCCCACCGAAGAGGTGGTGGAGATGCGCGCCGGGCAGCAGCGCAAGAGTGAGCGGAAGTTCTTCCCGGGTTATGTGTTGGTACAGATGGAGATGACCGACGAGACCTGGCATCTGGTCAAAGATGTGCCAAAGGTGCTTGGGTTTATTGGCGGGTACCGGCGATCGCCCGGGCGCCCAATTACCGACAAGGAAGCCGATGCGATTCTGCAGCGTGTGCAGGAGGGGGTCGAGAAGCCGCGTCCGAAGGTGCTGTTTGAGCCGGGTGAGGTGGTGCGTGTTGTTGATGGTCCCTTCAATGATTTCAGTGGCGTGGTTGAGGAAGTCGACTACGAAAAAAGCCGCCTCAAGGTTTCTGTTCTGATCTTTGGGCGCTCCACTCCTGTGGATTTGGAGTTCGGGCAGGTCGAAAAGGGCTGACGTCTTTTTGGGTTTTGTGTTGTGGGGCATGGTTGTGAGTTGGATGGCAACTTCGCTGCGACTCATGACAACTCCGCGCGCGAAATTCACTACTCAAATTTATGTAGGGGAGCCTGGATGAGAGTTCCGGGCGCTTGCACCCATAGTGAGGTAAATCATGGCTAAAAAAATCGAAGCTTATATCAAGCTTCAGGTTGCCGCAGGTGAGGCAAACCCGAGTCCTCCGGTTGGTCCGGCTCTGGGCCAGCACGGCGTTAACATCATGGAGTTCTGTAAGGCGTTTAACGCCAAGACTCAGTCCATGGAAAAGGGGATGCCGATCCCCGTGGTGATCACGGTCTATAATGATCGTTCCTGTACCTTTATCACCAAAACGCCACCGGCATCCGTGCTGTTGAAGAAGGCTGCAGGGCTCGCCAAAGGCAGCGCCACCCCGAATAGCGTCAAGGTTGGTAAGGTGAATCGCGAGCAGCTTGAAGAGATCGCCAAGACCAAGATGCCCGATCTGACCGCAGCGGATATGGATGCGGCCGTGCGTACCATCGCCGGTAGTGCCCGTGCGATGGGTCTTGATGTGGAGGGGGTCTAACTCATGGCAAAGTTAAGCAAGCGCGCGAAGATGATTCGTGAGAAGGTCGAGGCCGGCAGGCTCTATGCTGCAGATGAGGCGTTCTCCCTGCTGCAAGAGGTCTCCTCGGTCAAGTTTAAAGAGGCCGTCGATGTCAGCGTCAATCTGGGTGTCGATCCGCGTAAGTCCGACCAGGTAGTGCGTGGTTCCACAGTGGTTGCCCCATGGTACCGGTAAGACAGTGCGGGTTGCTGTATTTACCCAGGGCGCCAATGCAGATGCCGCCAAAGAGGGCGGGCGCCGATATTGTCGGTATGGAAGACCTGGCAGAGCAGATTAAGGGCGGCATGATGGATTTCGATGTGGTGGTGGCCAGTCCCGACGCGATGCGCGTGGTCGGTCAGTTGGGTCAGATCCTCGGTCCGCGCGGTCTGATGCCAAAACCCGAAGGTTGGAACCGTGACCCCCAATGTTGCTGAGGCTGTGAACTATGCCAAGGCGGGTCAGGTGCGTTACCGCACCGATAAAGCGGGAATCATCCACTGCACGATCGGCAAGGTAGATTTTGATGGCGATAAGCTGAAGCAGAACCTTGAGGCACTGCTGGGTGACTTGGTGAAAGCTAAGCACAAGCGCCGCCAAGGGTGTCTACATGAAGAAGATTACCGTCTCACTCGACCATGGGTACCGGGGGTGACGGTGGACCAGGCCAGTCTGACTCCTCTAATTGGTTTGGCGGGGCGTTCGCAGTGCGGACGCCTCACAGCAAGCTTTGGGGTGCCGCGAAAGCGGTGCCGTCAAAGACCGCAGGTGTGCCGCAAGGTGCTTAATCAAAGCCTGCGCAGTGCGGAGCACCCCGAATCAGGATTTCTCCTGATGACGGTGCGCGTTTAAGTGCGATGTGTTAAGCATCGTTTATGTGTAAACAGGAGCGGTTAGCCGCTCCTAGTTGTCAGGAGGTGACGACTTTGGCACTCAATCTCGAGCAGAAAAAAGTCATCGTCGCCGAGGTCAATGACGTAGCAAACAGTGCCTTGTCCGCTGTTGCCGCAGAGTACCGGGGCCTGACCGTCGAAGAGATGACCGAGTTGCGCAAACAGGCGCGCGACAATGGTGTTTACCTTCGCGTGGTCAAGAACAGTCTCGCAAAGCGTGCAGTGGAAGGTACCGAATTCGAATGCATGCAGGAAGGTCTGACGGGTCCGTTAGTCCTTGCCTTCTCGCAGGAGGATCCGGGTGCTGCAGCTCGCGTCATTAAGGACTTTGCCAAGGAGCATGCGCGTCTTGAGGTGAAGCTGGTTTCCATCGGTGGTCAGTTGTTGGCTGCCTCTGAGCTGGAGACCCTCGCCAAGATGCCGACCTACGACCAGGCTATCAGCATGCTGATGGCGGTCATGAAGGCTCCGGTAGAGAAGCTGGCCCGCACCATGAAAGAGGTGCCCGGCAAGCTGGTCCGGACTGTTGCGGCAATCAAGGACGCCAAAGAGGCGGCCTGATCGACTTATCGTTATTACAACTTTTGTGCTATTCAATTTTAGGAGTTAACCAATGGCCGTTTCTAAAGAAGAGATCCTAGAGGCTATTGCCGAGATGTCCGTGATGGACGTCGTTTCGCTGATCGAAGCGATGGAAGAGAAGTTCGGCGTGACTGCTGCTGCCGCTGTTGCAGCTGCCCCCGCTGCAGCTGGTGAAGCTGCCGCAGCCGAAGAGAAGACCGAGTTCGACGTGGTGCTGACCGACTTCGGCGGCAACAAAATCGCTGTGATCAAGGCTGTGCGTGCTATGACCGGTCTGGGTCTGAAGGAAGCAAAAGCAGCTGGAGGAGAGGCGTGCCTACCACGCTGAAGGAAGCCGTCTCCAAGGGAGGAGGCTGAAGAAGCAGTTAAGCAGATTGAAGAGGCAGGCGCCACGGCAGAGATTAAATAATTCTGCTTGTATTAGTCTGCAACGAGCCGGGCAAGGGCTGGTGGTGTAATGCCACCGGCCTTTTCCCGCTTGTCGGCGTGATCCTCAACGCAGGGTCGACAGGAAGTCAAACAGGCGAATGCCAATATGAGCTCAGTCGGATCATGAGCCCGGTATCGCATCATTCATTTAGCCTAAGACACTGAGGGCGGCAGCATGGCCTATTCTTTCACCGAGAAAAAGCGTATCCGCAAAGACTTCGGTAAGCGCACTAGTATTCTCGACGTCCCGTTTCTGCTTGCGACGCAGATCGAATCCTTCCGTGACTTTCTCCAGCAGGGNTGGGTACCCGCNTGGAAAANCNAGCGCTACAGCGAATTGTATGCCGCTTTGCCATTGGCCCGCTTTTAAATTCAGTATTACCGATTGTCAGTTACTCTGGCAATGCAGTGCTGGAGTATGTAGAACTACCGTTTGGGTGAGCCGGTCTTCGATGTCCGCGAGTGTCAACTGCGCGGCACCACCTATGCTGCCCCTCTTCGGGTTCTGGTTCGGCTGGTGATCTACGATAAGGAGGCGCCGGCGGGTTCCAATGTGGTCAAGGATATCCGCGAGCAAGAGGTCTACATGGGTGAAATGCCCCTGATGACCGACACGGGCACCTTTGTCATCAACGGAACCGAGCGGGTTATCGTCTCCCAGTTGCATCGTTCCCCGGGTGTCTTCTTCGACCATGACAAGGGCAAGACCCACTCCTCGGGCAAGCTGCTGTTTTCCGCGCGGGTGATTCCCTACCGTGGCTCCTGGCTCGACTTCGAGTTCGATCCAAAGGATAACGTGTTTGTGCGCATCGATCGCCGTCGCAAGCTGCCTGCGACTGTTCTGTTGCGCGCGCTCGGTTACGATACCGAGCAGATACTCGGGATGTTTTTCGAGACCGACACCTTCAGCCTGACCAAGCGCACAGTGAAAGTTAATCTGGGTGCCCGAACGGCTGCGCGGTGAGACTGTCTCCTTCGACATCAAGGTGGGTGATGAGGTCATCGTGGAAGCGGGGCGTCGTATCACTGCACGTCATATCCGCCAGCTAGATAAGGCTGGTGTCAGCAAGCTCGATGTGACTCGCGAATACATGGTCGGGCGCACCCTGGCCCATAATGTGGTCGACAAGGAGACAGGTGAGCTGCTCGCCGACGCCAATACTGAGATCACCGATGAGATGATGGATCTGCTGGTTGAGAAGGGCGTGAAGAAGATCCAGACCATCTTCACCAACGACCTCGATCACGGCCCTTTCATCTCCGATACTTTGCGTATTGATTCCACCAGTAACGAACTGGAGGCACAGGTGGAGATCTACCGGATGATGCGTCCCGGGTGAGCCGCCGACCAAAGAGGCGGCGCAGAATCTGTTCAATAATCTCTTTTTCACTGCCGAACGCTACGATCTCTCCGCAGTAGGCCGCATGAAATTTAACCGTCGCCTGGGCCGCGAGGAGTCGGTGGGTGAAGGCGTGTTGTCGAAAGAAGATATCAGCGATGTGCTGAAGGAGCTGATCAAGGGCGATTCGTTTAA
>AASF01002070.1 GCA_000168735.1 Candidatus Endoriftia persephone str. Hot96_1+Hot96_2
TCAGCAGTGGCAGATCACTGCTGGCGGCGCTGTTGACCGGGTGTACGGTATGAAAGGTGAAGAGCCCCTCTGGGTTGGCAAACTGCCCCTGCTGCTGGCTGGAGCATGATCCGCCAGGCGGCAGGGTAGCGCTTGCCAAAGGTGGTGTTGCGGCCCAGCATGAAACCCCAGGCGTCCTCCGGGTTGGGGCTGCTGAGCCAGTAGCCTTCCTGGTTGACCAGCTCGGTGTGGTCGGCGATGTTGGCCGCCGCGTGGGTGAAATTCTGGATCAGTCGCTCGCCCAGGTAGTTGAGCAGGATGATGCCGCGTTTGACGCCGTTACGGTCGAAGATCGGGGTGGCAAAGCGCATCATCGGTTTGAGCGGATACTCGATTTGCCCCCCCTCCACATTGAGATCGAGCGGTGAGATGTAGCTGGCCCCCTCCGACAGCTCAATGGCCTGCTGGAAGTAGTAGCGATTGCGTTTATTGCTGCAGCTCTTCGTCGGGCAGGATGCCGGGGATTACCGCCGTTGAAGTTGACCCTCACCACCTCCAGGCCGTTCTCGTCGAGGAAACGGATCTGGTCGTAGAGGCGTTTTTTCTCGGCGAACACCTGAAACTCAAGCCCGATCAGCCGGGCCAGCTGCTGTGGCGACATCTCGAACACATGCTGGCGCTGGATGTGCTCCACTAGAAAGCGCAGATCGCTCAGTACCGCGCTGATATCTGCATTGATCATGCGCCGAGCCAGCCCCACATTGAGGGTCTCGCTGGACTCCGCGGCCGCTCCGTTCGGTGGCGTAGACCGTGTAGTAGTGCATCATTCCGACCACCACCAGCACTCCCAGTAGCGGTAGAAAAACCTGCAGAAACCCCTTAAACAGGCTTAGCCGGGAGAGCGTTCGCGGTGGCGGGGTTATCGGCATTCACGCTCCAGATGCCGGCGCAGGCGTTGTAGGTAGTCATCGAGGGGTTCATCACCCTCCCGCGGCACCAGAAAGGTGATGCGGGCGGCGATAATGTAGGGACGGCGGGACTCCTCCCCGGCGGGGGTGCGTTCGGTCAGCACCTGGCGCGCCAGCCGCAGGGTCTGGTCGGGATCCTCGCAGTGACGTGGCAGAGTGATGTTACGGGCATACCACTGGGCGCTGATCGAGATGCCGAGCAGGATCAGCAGCACCGCTAGGATCAGCCGCCAGAGTTTGAATTCGCCGGCCGGCTCGGATTGGGTCACAGGATCATTCATCGAGCTGCTCTCTTTCAGCCAACCGTGGCGGGCCGGTAGCTGAAGGCCTGGGCGCCGCTCTCTGATCGGCTGCTGTGGAGAATCTGCTGTGCCGTGACACTGCCTTGCACAATTCGGTCACGTACCGAGACACCGTCTAGATAGTTGCCGACGAGGTGTAGGCCGGGGAGTGCCTCGACACGCGCTCTGATCTGTCGACTGCGCTGCAGATAGTCACCGTGGTAGAGCGGCAGGGCGCGCGGATGGTGCACCAGCCGCAGATAATCGGGCTCGCCGCGCAGACCGATCAAACGTCGCAGATCAGCTAGGGTATAGGTCAGCGCCTGTGCTTCGTTCCAGTTGCTTCGCTCAGGATGACGCGCCCCGCCGATGTAGCTGGTCAGCAGCACCTGGCCGCTCGGGGGCACGTCCCCGCGAACAGACTACTCATCCAGAGATTGCCGTTGAAACTCAGCCCCCTCTCGGCGCGGCGTGAGGAAGCCGCTGCCGTCGAGCGGATGGCTGATCTGTTTACGGGCCAGGCCCAGATGGAGTACCGACAGAAAGCGCGTATTCGATTGCATCCAGCAGCCGGGCGAGTCTCGCATCCTGCCCATCCAGCAGCCCGGCGGTAGCGTCGGCGGGGGTGGCGAGCACCAGCTGATCGACCTGGCAGGCTCACCTGCGCGCACAGCTGCAGGTCCGTGGCAGCCGACACTGCCAGCACTGTGCCGCTCAGCTTGCAGAGTGGTGGCATCGGGTGCCAGACAGCCGTTTGATCAGTGGGTGGTTGGCCAGCTGTTCGACCAGTTTGCCCATGCCTCCCTGGAAGGAGAAAGCTTCGGCGCGGTTGGCACGCCGCCGATGCAGTAGTCGATTGATCAACATGCCGGCGGTGATGCTGCCGTAGCGTCGCTCCAGCGCGGTCATGCGCCGGCAGCACGCTGGCGGCATTGGCCTGCTCCGGATCGGAGGCGAGGGTGCCCGGCCACGTAGGGGTCCATCACCTTCTCGAGGATCTCGCTGCCGAAGCGACGGCGGATAAACTGGCTCACTGTCTCCTGCTCATCCCCGCCTCTGGCAACCAGCAGTTCGCTGGCCATGCGCAGCTTGCCGCGCCAGCTCCACAACGGTGAGGCGAGCAGTGCCGGCACCTGCATCGGCACCTCGCAGAGCCTGCCTCCCTGGACCACATAGCGGCGCATATCGCTGCCGCCGGGAGCATTTTTGCTCGCTCAGTCCGGCAGCGTTGATCTGTTGGTCCACCTCGGCGCGGTAGTTCATCAGGATGCCGGCAGCGTTTTCCGTGAGATAGCCCGACTCCCGGTGGCTGCGGATCTTGCCGCCGAGGCGCTGGTCGGCCTCCCACAGCTCCACTGGAACGCCGCTGTCGGCCAGCCAACGGGCGGTGGAGAGACCGGGAGATGCCGCCGCCGATGATCAGGATCTTCTGTTGGTTCACTCTTTCAGCTCCCGCTTCATCCGCTCGATCAGATCGTGGCCGAGGGTGCCGAGGCCACTGCCGTCGGGTGCCTGGTGGCCCTCCACGTAGTCGCGGATCTTGGAGAAACGCTGCTCCGCCTGGGGGTTGTCCTGCAGTCGTTTGACCTGTTGTTTGGCGACGGCGAAGGCGTCGAAGTCGAGGGATGTCATGCCCATGCCCTTCATCCGCATCACCGCCCGCATCATCGCCCGGTTGCGGTAGCGGGTCAGGTCGTTGCTGCCGATCACCGCCAGGCTATCGCGGCGGGCGCCGAACTCGGCGGCCTTCTTGATGCCTGCGCGGACGAATTCCGGCGCCGATTTGACTCGCGCCAGCGCCTCTGGCGACCACTCGACCCCGGCCAGCAGGGTGGCGGTCACCGCCTCCACATCCTGCAGTTCCACCTGTTGGGCGTGGCGGCGTTTCACCTCGCGTTCTGCTGCCGCCTCCATGGTGGGTTGCACAAACATTCTTACCTGGGGCGCCTTGTCGGCCCAGCGCCTCGGCAAGATGCTGCTCTGCCGCCTCACTCCAGGGGAAAGCGCGTTTGGCTGCATCTTCCGATTCAAGCCGCTGTAATAGTTTGATGTTGACCTCAAACCGGCCCTCGCTGCGCGCCACATCCTCGGCCACCTGCTGTACGCCGGACTGCAGGAAGGGAGGCAGCTGGTCGAGATAGGCCTGGGCCTCGCCGGTCCAGGGTAGGGAGGGGGCCTCGGAGATCGATTTGGCGCCGGCCTCGGCAATCGAGGCGACGTTGGCGGGGCGGCCCGGCATGCCCTTCTTGAAGCGATTCTTCGCCAGGGTCGCCATGTGTGCCGGGGTGACCAAGGTTTCGCCTTGCTCCCGTACATAGGTCTCGGCGCGCTTGCGCACCATCTTGCGCAGAAAACCGGGCACCCGAGAGAGGCGCTGCTGCGCCTCTGGTGACCAGCGGATCTCATCGC
>AASF01002069.1 GCA_000168735.1 Candidatus Endoriftia persephone str. Hot96_1+Hot96_2
GTCTGCAGGTTAACGAATCGCCTTGATCACTTGGCTGCTCTGTGCTGCTGGCTATCGAGCTGGCTGGCAAGCTCTGGGGGCCTGGTATCTGGAGCCAGCTGCCACGATCCCGCTCAGAAGCCAGTCAATGCAGCCTACAGTACCTCCGACAGCGCCTCCGACTCCTGAAGAGCAGTTACTACAGCAGCTCCTGAATGCCTACCGGCAGCGTGACCGGGAGGCGGCGCGGATCGACTGGCTGCGGTGGGGTGAGGCGCAGTGGCCGGAGCAGCCCCCCAGCAATCTCAACCGACTCAGCAAGCGCTGCTAGACCTGCAGTGTCAGCGGCGATCAACGCCCTCGACCGAACCTTCTTACGCTCCACAGGCGGATGATGCGTGGATGGATTATGACCCTGAACAGCTGTTGAAACCCCACAACCGGAAGGCCGCTGAGCAGAAGCAGGAAGCAGCGCTGGTTGCCCACTCAACCCCTGAGGAAGGTCACTCCTCCTCCCAACCCCCATAGTCAAAGGTAATCTCTTCGTCCGGCTCGGATGTCGCGCAGGGGCGTAGAGGTCAAAACCGTCAAACTCCGCGTTGCCCCTCATCCTGATGGTTGAGGTAGCGCAGCAGGTTGCGACCACTGCGACCGACTGGCTCTTTACCCTCTTCAAACACCCAGAGCACGTAGGTACCATCGCGTTTTGCCTTGGGACCTTCATAGGTACCGATATACTCCCCCTCACTGATCGCCTGCTTGGCAAACAGGCCGACGCCGTGAATTGTTGAAGCGGCTTTATAGACCCCGGGGAACCCGAGTTTGCTGTGTTGCTTTTTTTGCCATCGGAGAGTGTTGTTCCGGTTAACGAAGCGAGGCCCAGATCAACCGGAGCGTTCGATTGGGCAGGCATCACCATAGACCGCCATGATCGCCTGCAGCTCTTTCAGCACCGCAGCACGGCCATCCAGATCCAGATCGCGCACTTCTGGCAGCACCACACCAGCGGTTAATCGCTTGATATCTTCACGCACCGAACTACAGCCCTTCAGGCAGAGTTGCTCCACACTTTGATCAATCTTTGCAGCGCTCACGTTCAGCTACCGTTCATCCAGTGGGCGGAGAATTATAACCAAAGCCCTGTGGCCATTCTGATAAATTCCCAGGAACTACAGTAGCAATCCGATCTCTAACCCGGTTGAATAGCCGGTTTCTTCGTCAAAACAAGCAGGGTAGAAAAAATGACTTGGAGCAGACGTCTCTTTTTGACCATCGCACTCATCGCTTTTCAATCTGTCAGCGCTGAATGGGGAGAGGGCTGGGATCCAGTCGATCCTCCAATCCCTACAGGCAAGGCCGACAAGGTCGAGGTAGTAGAGTTTTTCTGGTATGGCTGCCCCCACTGTTTCGATCTCGAGCCAGCGATGGAGAAATGGACGGAAAAGCTCCCCGCGAATGTGGAGTTCCGTCTGATTCCAGCACCGCTCAACCCGCGTTGGACTGTGCATTCCCAGTTTTTCTATGCAGCAGAGGCTCTTGGCGTCTTGGATCAACTGCATAAGCCACTCTTTGATGCGATGCACAAAAAAACGCCGCAAGCTCTACACCAAACAGGCACTGATCGATTTTGCCGTGGAACAGGGTATCGATCGCAGGGCATTCACCGACGCCTGGAACTCCTTCGGTGTACATGTAAAGGTGCAACAGGCACGCAAGCTGGGACAGCGCTTCGCCCTGGACGGCGTACCCGCGGTGGGTATCAACGGCAAATATAAGACCAGCGGCAGCCTTGCCGGCACCTACACCAAGATGTTCAAGATCATGGATGAACTAGTTGCCAAAGAGCAGGGCAACTCTCAAGCCTTGATCTGCCCCATCACCCATGAGCCCTTGGCTAAGAAGAACTCCCGATAGCGAAGGGCAAAATCACCCACCACCGACTGGGCCACGGAGGGCCTGTCGAGCAATCGGCGTTGCCAGGGTTGCAGCAAGGGCGGCACAAGCTCCCGCCATTCCGGGCGCCACTCCGCCATCAGCGCGATACGCATGAACAGCGGGGCATAGGCCACATCGATAAGCAAAAAACGCTCGCTCTGGCCAAATAGGCGCTCTGCCACAGGATCAGACAGGCGGCTAAGACTCTGCTGAAACGCCTCAAGTTTTTTCTGGTAGTCAGTTTCATCCTTGGCATGCAGAACCGATGCCTGATCCAGCAGCAGACCTGAGCCATATTCGATCCATGCTTTATGCTGCGCTCGCTGCGAGGGGGTCCTCTGGCTGCATTTTCGGTGCATGAACCTGATCGAGGTAATCGATGATCACCGAAGACTCAAACAGCAGGGTTTCATCCACTTCCAGCGAGCGGCACTTTGCCCAACGGGGGAGAGCTGTGCAAACCAGTCAGGGTGGCACTGCCAAGTCGATATGTTCCAGTTGAGAAATCGAGCCACTTCTCTTTAAGGCGTGATAACGACTCGCTGGGCAAAAGGGCCAAGAACAAAACTAATCAATCTCAGGACCATGGGCTCCTCCCGCTACTTTGGCTCTTTTTAGCATCTATTCAGAGGTGAGTCATGGGAATCCACCAGCCGATTCGAACCATCCGGGCAGAGTCTTCCAATCCATCCAACTGTGAGCAACTGAGGATTTCATCGACACCCTCTTTTTCTTCCAGCCACCGACACGGAAGAAAGCTAAAACCCCATCACAAAAAGGTGACCTGAAGAAAATTTTCCCTTACGATCAATCCCCTACTACAGTATATTCAGGCATGTTGGAAATAGCGCTGGAGATGCTTCCAACGAGGGATCTTGCGGACCGGAGCGGGCTGGACCGACACCTCGAAGAACAAGCCAAACCACCCAGGATCACTCTGTTGGTTCGCGAGCAGCAGAGAGGCAATGACGGGAAGAAAAAATCTCTAATGAATTAAGACTTCCTGACGACAAACAGTTTGTAGGCGCCCAACTCTTGAGTGGTATCATTGTCCGGCGCAGTAGATTCTTATCCCTTCGTATTGAACGAGACCACCGCAATCGGAGTGGGCAAGGTTTGGATTGGCGGGAAAGACTAGGGTGAAGGCCCTATTCCCAGAGCGAGAGATCCTGTTACGCGATGGCAAAAGCAAGCCGAGTCGGTTTCAAAATTCCGGATCAGATCAAGCCCGACACAAAACCCTTCTATGCAAATGCAAAAGAAGTAAAAGTCTGGGCTGAACGACTTCCTGTCGCCAACATCGGTGAAACATCCCGTCGTGTATTCAAGGCACTGATGGAGTTCAATCGCGCGCTCATCCCTCCCAAAGAGCGGATGATGAGTGTCGAGGCCTTCCGCGAACCAGTTCGTTACATCTGCTCCAACCTCGAAAAACACTTCATCAACGTTG
>AASF01002068.1 GCA_000168735.1 Candidatus Endoriftia persephone str. Hot96_1+Hot96_2
GATCAGATGTTCACCCGTCAGATGGAGGATGTGATTGGCGAGCGTGATCGTGATGCAGAGCGCGGCGCCGATCTCTATGCCTCGCAGACCCGTATCCAGCAGGCGCAGAACACCATCCTGCGGGTCCAGTCAGAGATCCGGGCGATCGATGCCAAGCTGCGTGACGCCAAGAGTGTTGCGCCATTTGCTGGCGTTATCATGAAGAAGTTTATCGAGGTGGGTGACACGGTGCAGCCGGGGCAGCCGCTCCTCAAGTACGCAGATGTGGAGTACCTGCAGATCGTTGTGGAGGTGCCCCGGACGGGCTGCGTCCCGGTCTTAGCGAAGGTATGATGCTGCGTGCCCGAGCTGGATGTCGGCTCCCAGGAGATTCCGGTGAGGGTGGCGCAGATCTTCCCCATGGCCGACGCCCAGCGCCACACCGTCACCATCAAGTTTGACCTCCCGCAAGGGGTCTCGGGCACCCGGCATGTACGCCAAGGTGCAGGTGCCGGACTTCAACGCGCCGACCCGCAGCAATCCGGTTATCCCCTCCAGCGCCATCCGCTACAACGGTAGCCTGCCCGGGGTCTACGTCATCGGCGAGGATGACAAGCCGATGTTGCGCCTGATCCGTGTCGGTGAGGAGCTGCCTGGTGGTTACACCATGGTGCTTTCCGGTCTGCGGGCGGGCGAGCAGGTGCTGCGTAACCCCGGTGTCGGTGTTAGTGCCCGGCTGGACCCAGCGCACAGCGCTAGTTAGCAGCTATCCAAACAGAGGCAGGTGGGTGATGATCAAATTCCCGCGCCTTTTCTTTCGCTATTCGTAAGGGGACCCAGCCCCTTCTGTTGCAGAGGCTTTGCGAGCGAATATGAGCCAGAACGACGACCACAACGATCAGCTCCACTCGATGGATCCCGATTACGAGGCCCACCTGGGGCATAGCCGGCAGGACCGCTCGGTTCTTCATCGAGTCGCCGCTGTCGCCGCTCTTCTTCATCGCGATGATGATGATGGGGCTGATGGGCCTAATGCTGACTCCGCGCCAGGAGGATCCTCAGATCTCGGTGCCCGATGGTCGACATCTTCGTCCAGTATCCGGGGGCCGGGCGGCGGAGCAGGTCTCCCAGCCTGGCGATCGAGCCCGCTGGAACGGATCATGTCGGAGATCCCGCGGCGTCAAGCATGTCTACTCTGCCGCTCAGCGTGGTGGCGGTGTGGTCACCATCGAGTTCGAGGTGGGCGAGGAGATGGGGGCCTCGCTGGTCAAGGTGAATGACAAGCTCGACTCCAACATGGACAAGATTCCGCCCGGGGGTGATGCCACCCGCTGGTGAAGGCCAAGGGTATCGACGATGTGCCGGCGGTCAATCTGACTCTCTGGTCGAAAGATATGGATGGAGATTCAGTCCCCGATGTGGACGATGGCCAGCTACGTATGCTGGCCCACGATGTGCTGCAATCGATCAAGCAGCTGCCCGACACCCGGTAGCGGTTTTGTGGTGGGTGGTCGGCGTGAACAGATGACCGTCGAGGTCTATCCGGAGCGTCTGTCGGGCTTCAACATCAGCATTGATCAGGTTGCCCAGACGATCAAGAAAAACAATATCGAGCTGCAGGCGGGCGGCATCGAAGGCGGTGATAGCCGGTTTAATGTGACTACCGGCGCCTTTCTGCGCTCTGCCGACGACATCAACCGTCTGATGGTCGGCATGCATAACGATGTGCCGGTCTATGTGCATGACGTAGCGCGGGTGACCCAGGGGCCGGAAGATGCCAAGCAGCTGGTGGCCTATTACACCGGCAAGGCCAGCAATCTCGATATCCGGGCCGATGGCGTCCCTGCAGTGACCATCGCGGTAGCCAAAAAAG
>AASF01002067.1 GCA_000168735.1 Candidatus Endoriftia persephone str. Hot96_1+Hot96_2
TTTTTGGAGTGGCGTTGACTGATTGGTTATGAGGCCAGCTCAGAGCGCTTCCGGTGAGATGGCGAGTGCCGGGTGGGATGGCTGCTCGGGGGGCGGTTCCTGTTTCTGCCGCTCTGTCCACTTCAGCAACTCATGGTAGGCGCGTACGTTATCGACGTAGTTGACCGGCTCCTGGCCGCGCGCATAGCCGTGCTTGACGGTGGAGTACCACTTTTTCCGGCTCAGTAGCGGTAGGCGCTGTTTTATGTCAGCCCATTTATCCGGGTTACCGCCATCACGCTCGGTGAGGATGCGCGCATCCTTCCAGGTGACCAAAGCCGACATTGTATCCGGCCAGGATCAGCCAGGTACGGTCCGGGTTTTCGATGCGCGGCGGGATCCGCGTATCCAGGTATTTCAGGTAGCGTGAACCGCCAAAGATGCTTTGCTCCGGGTTGAGGCGGTCTTCCACCTGCATCTGTTTTGCGGTGTTCTTGGTCAGCATCATGATGCCACGTACCCCGTGTGGGGGACTTGGGCATTGGGCCTCCAGTGGGACTCCTGATAGCCGGATCGCCGCCAGCCAGTTGCCAGTCGAAGCCAGTCTCTTCCGCCGGGCGGCCCCGGGAAAAATGCCTCATATTTGGGCAGGCGGTCCTTTATGTGACGCTTGAAGTCCCGTGTGTCGACAAAGTTAAGCCGCCCGATATGGCCATAGTGGCGCTCCTTCAACTGGGCAAGGGTGCCGTTTTTCTTGATCACCGTGAAGAAGTCGCGGATCGCCTCGTAGAGGCTAGTATCATCCTTGTGCGCCATCGCCCAGGCCAGTTGTTGAGGCTTTGTCAAATCGAAGCCGACACGAATATTGGGCATGAAGCGGCCGGTTGACGGCGACCTCGTTGGAGTCGGCGATAGTGAAGTCGATCTGACCATCCTGCACCATCTGCAGCAGGTCGGAACTCTCCAACTCCCCGGTGGGCGATCCAGGAGAGTCCGGTATATTGCTTCTGTAGCCGTTGTAACTCCTCCTCGTGGCTGGAGCTCGGCCAGAATCTCCAGTCGCTTGCCGACTCAGATCGTCAACTTTTTTTGCGGCGCAGGCTGCCACTACGGTAGACCACCTGTTGGGTGATCTCATGGTAACTGGGGCCAAAACGGATCCTGGTCTCGCGGTTGGGAGTGATGGTGAGGCCGGCGGCGGTAATGTGGGCTTTGCCTTCGATGATGCTGGAGAGCAGGTCGTCCACCCGGTTGGGGACAATAAACCGAACCTTGACCCCGATACGCTGGGCGAACAGTTTGACCAGATCGTACTCGAAACCGGTCATCTTTCCGTCCGGTCCCTCATAGTAGGTGGTTCCACTGTTGCGGGTGGCGACCACAAGCTCACCTCCTGCCTTGATGCGGTCCAGCCAGGGGAGGGGGGATGCTGCAACCCTGAGAGGGAGAGCAACAAAGCAAGTACAACAGCCAATCGCATCATTCAGATTGAGAAAATGTCAGTGTTTTATGTAGAATAGCCGCCCGTCCATTGATGGCCTCTTCAAGATACGAAAAACAGATACCTGAGTGTCTGTTAGGAATCAAGTGCTGCGGGAAAAATAGCGGGCAGCGCCGCACAAAGGTACTGCAGTCTTCAAGTGAGTAACACTGCGCCAGCGCAGTTTATCACGATGCATCAGGAGAGGTGCCGGAGCTGGCCGAACGAGCTTGACTCGAGCAAATGGGCAGGAGGCCCGTTTCACGACGCCGTAGATGTTGCCCACAGGGTGAGGCACATGGCTGTGCTGAATGAAATCAAGTGAACCGCAGCCCTATGGGCTGCTAGATAGCAGAGTTTTTGGAGAGGTGCCGGAGCTGTCCGAACGGGCTTGACTCGAAATCAAGTGAACCCTTGCGGGTTCCGAGGGTTCGAATCCCTCCCTCTCCGCCAAATAGTCTATAAAAACAATAAGATGTGGATTTTTGCAATGCCTCGATGCTGTACCAGTCAACCAAGATAATCTTCCATTAAATCAGCTGCTTGTAAGATTTTTCTGAGCCGGA
>AASF01002066.1 GCA_000168735.1 Candidatus Endoriftia persephone str. Hot96_1+Hot96_2
CCCTTAGCTTGATCTCTCACAGGGGGCTGACCAAGTACATCGAGGAGAGCCGAAGCAAGATCGAGGTCAAGGGGCGCTCGCGGCAAGAAGCGCGGTGGCTGGGACAAACTGAAAAGCGATGATGAACTGAAAGCAGAGATGGATGCCCACAAGTTCATGGACCTGCTGCGCTACAAATCCGGCAAGGGTGAGACCGAGGATGGTCATATCATGGAGCAGCGCCTGATGAGCGGCGGTCAGGGCTTTGAGGTGGATGCGCGTCAGGAGGGCGGTAACTGGATCGTCGTGATGAAAGCGCAAGCTCAAAGTCCGACAAGCCCGGTGACCTGAGTCTGGCGCTGGACAAGCGTCTACAATCTGGGGTTCGCTATCCATGATGACTTCACCACATGCCCGTTTTCACCACGTCTCCCTGGGTTACAAGATCGGCTTCGATAACGACAAGGTGGAGATCAATGCGGTCAAGCGTGAGGCGGCTGCCCCTGCCCCTGTGCCGGCCGCAGCAACTGGCACTTCCCAGTCAACCGATGCCGCTCTCGATGCCAATATCGATTGGTCAAAGGCATCCCAGTCGGGAGGTCACCCTCTTCTATCCTGGTCAGACCTCCATGGAGTGGGTGCTGACCGGTAAGGACCACGGTGGCGCCCGCCCCTTCGTCAAGGCCGGTGATCGCTGTATCACCTGTCACGACAAAGAGACCGCCGACATGGGCAAAAAGATGGTGACCGGTGTCAAGGCCGAACCCACCCCGATCCCCGGCAAGCGTGGCAGCATTCCGGTCACTGTTGAGTCGACCCACGATGGAGAGAACCTCTATCTCCGTTTCAGCTGGGACGATTCCGAGCATGCGCCGGTACCCTTCGTGGAGGGCGGCAAGATGGACCCGGGAAAACCCGATGAAGCTGGCACTGATGCTTGCCACCGACGATGTTAAGTATGCCGACCGCGCTGGTTGCTGGGGCACTTGCCATCATGACCTGCGGAGCATGCCCCACACGCCGGATGCTGAGACGGCGGGCGGTAGTCCGGTGGCTCAGCAGCTCGATCTCTCACAGGGGCTGACCAAGTACATCGAGGAGAGCCGCAGCAAGATCGAGGTCAAGGGGCGTCGTGGCAAGAAGCGCGGTGGTTGGGACAAGCTGAAGAGTGCGGATGAGTTGCAGGCGGAGATGGATGCTCATAAGTATATGGAGCTTTGGTCCGCTACAAGTCCGGCAAGGGTGAGACCGAGGATGGCCACATCTCTGGAGCAACGTAACATGAGCCGGGGGGGATGCGGCGGTAGATGACTGCATCGTTGCAGGATGGTGTCTGGACACTGGTGATGAAACGCAAGCTTCAGACCAATAAGCCAGGTGATCTGCCGCTGGCGAAGGATCAGCTCTACAACATTGGTTTTGCCATCCATGATGACTACAGCAACGCGCGTTTTCATCACGTCTCGCTGGGGTACAAGCTAGGATTCGACAGCGAGAAGGCGGAGATCAACGCCACTGCGCAGTAACACCATGACCTTGAGGTTCCTGATGATCAGACTGAAACTCTCCTGCCAGGCGCTGTTGGCGCTAAGCCTTGTTGCGATAATGACAACAGCCACGGCAGGAGGGGGGGCAGTTGCGCAGGTAGAGATCATCAAGTTCAAGTTTCTGCCCCAGGTGATCAGTATCAAGGGCGGGGCAGACAGTACGCTGGGTCAACCGGGAAAAACGCCAGTATCATAGCGTTTGGGTTCCCGAACAGCTCGGCGATCCAGAATCCGACTACCTGTTCCCCGATGACACCTTTACGAACGCAGTTTCGATTTAGCGTTGGTGCGTTTCCCTACCGCTGTGGCCCCCATCCGGAAATGACCGGTATCGTTCGTGTTGAATAGCGTGGTTTGATGGATGTCAAAGCACTTTGAGCACCGACACTGATAGTTTCTTACCCATCACCATAAATTGCTGCGTGAATAACGAAACACCGGTATGAAAAGGCATCTGCTCCCTCTGTCGACGCTGATTATCACCCTCTTAATGAGTGGTGCTGCGCTGGCCGAAATCTCATCCCAGCGACAGGCGGAGATTCTCTATCTGTTGCGGCACGACTGTGGTTCACTGCCACGGTATGCGTCTTGAGGGTGGTTTGGGTCCGGCTCTGACACCTCGGCGTCTGCAGCAGTGGCCGGTGGAGCAGTTGGCCGTGACCATTTTACATGGCCGTCCTGGTACTCCGATGCCACCTTGGCGCCCGTTTTTTACAGATAGTGAGGCGCTGTGGTTGGCAACTCAACTCAAGCAGGGAGGTCGCCGGCCGTGAAGTCCTTCCGCCACCCTGCTACTATTGCTGATCCTCTTCGCCCCCAGCCTCCTGGTGGCCGAGTGCCTGACCCGAGGCACCGGTGACATGGGCATCATCATCGAACGTGCCGCCGGCCAGCCCCTTCAANGGGTTGGTGGAAATACTAGCGCCCGCAGGGAGCTGTTCCGGGTCGAGGGTCTGGGTGATCTCTCCCATGCCTCGGCGGTCTACTCCCGGGATGCACGCTACGCTTACATCTTCGGGCGTGACGGTGGGCTGACCAAGGTCGACATCCTCTGTGGTCGGATCGTCAAACGCATCGTGCAGGGCGGCAACAGCATCGGCGGTGCCATCTCCCAGGACGGTTCACTTATCGCGGTCTCCAACTATGAGCCGGGTGGGGTGAAGGTCTTCTCCTCTGACGATCTCTCTCTAGTGGCGGATATCCCCGCCACCACAGTGACAGACCGGGAGGGCAACAAGAAGGGCTCGAAGACCGTTGGTCTGGTGGATGCGCCGGATCAGCGCTTCGTGGTCAGCCTCTACGATTCCGGTGAGAGCTGGATCATCGACATGGATACCCCGGCGAATCCCTCCATCCAGCGCTTCGAGAAGATCGGCCGTCTGCCCTATGACGCCCTGATCACGCCGGACGGCCGCTACTACATCGCCGGTCTGTTTGGCCAGGACGGGCTCTCCCTGCTCGACCTTTGGCATCCCGAACAGGGGCCTCGCCTCATCCTGGAGGATTATGGCCGCGGCCAACAGAAACTGCCGGTCTACAAGATGCCTCACCTTGAGGGTTGGGCAATGGCTGGCGGCCGGGCCTTTTTGCCCGCTGTGGGCCAGCACTCAGTGCTGGTGGTGGATAGCACCGAGTGGCGAGAGCTCAAGCAGATCCCGGTTCACGGGTCAACCGGTCTTCGTCATGGCACGTCCCGACGGCCGGCAGATCTGGGTCAACTTCGCCTTTCCCCACAACGACACCATACAGGTGATCGATACCGAAACCCTGGATATTGTGAAGACCCTGAAGCCCGGCAAGGGCACGCTACACATGGAGTTTTCGCCGCGCGGTGAAGAGGTCTGGATCTCGGTCCGCGACAAGGATGAGGTGCAGATCTACGACACCCGTACGCTGCAGCAAACCCACCGCCTGTCGGTGGACAAGCCCAGTGGCATCTTCTTCACCTCCCGCGCTCACCAGACAGGATTGTGACATGGCAAACCCGGCACCGACCTACCCGCAGAGTCAGCCGCGCACACTGAACCCGGCCCCGGTTGAGCTGAACGATCTCGAGAAGCGACTGCTCAACGAATATCAGAAGGGTTTGCCGCTCACTCCGACCCCCTATGCGGATATGGCGAAAACAATCGGGACCAGCGAGGCGCTGGTGTTGAAAATTCTGACCCGGCTGCAGGAGATCGGCGTGATCAGCCGGGTGGGTCCGGTGTTCAAGCCGAAGAAGATCGGCGCCAGCACCCTGGCGGCGATTGCAGTGCCAGCAGAAGAACTGGAGGCGGTGGCGGCGATAATCAGCGCCTATGCCGAGGTGAATCATAATTACGAGCGTGAGGATGACTATAACCTCTGGTTTGTGGTTACCGCATCCGATCAGGCCAGGCTGGACGCCGTGTTGGCGCAGATGGAACAGCAGACCGGCTACCCAGTGTTGAAGCTGCCGCTAATGAAACAGTTTCATATCGATCTGGGGTTCCCGCTATGGTGTTAAGCGACGCGGATCGCCGGCTGGTGGCCGAGATCCAGGGCGGGCTGCCGCTCTCCAGCCACCCTTACGCCGAGGTGGGTGAGCGCATCGGCATGCGTGAGCAGGAGGTGATTGATCGCATCGCCCACCTGCAGCGTGAAGGCGTAATCAAGCGGCTGGGCATCGTGGTGCGTCATCATGAACTTGGCTACACCGCGAATGCTATGGTTGTCTGGGATGTGCCCGATGCACGCCTCGATGAAGTGGGAGAAAAGTTGAGCAACGAGTCCTGCGTTACCCTCTGCTACCAGCGTCCACGCTGCCTGCCTGGGTGGCCCTATAACCTCTTCAGCATGATCCACGGTAAGGATCGCCAGCGGGTGCTCAACTACATCGAGAGCATCATTGAGGCCCAAGGGCTGGCGGGGATCCCTCATAAGGTCCTGTTC
>AASF01002065.1 GCA_000168735.1 Candidatus Endoriftia persephone str. Hot96_1+Hot96_2
ATCCGGCGGCTGGCGATGTGAGCCTGCTGACCCCCGAGGGCAAACCCTTCTTCGGCGGCACCTACTTCCCGCCGCAGCAGTTTGCCAGCGTCCTGCAGCAGATACAGACCATCTGGGAAGAGCGCCCCGAAGACACCCGCCAGCAGGCCGAGCGGGTTGCCAAGGCAGTCGAGGCAGCCAACAGCCAGCGCGGCAAGGCCAAGGCGCTCGACTCCCAGGCCGCCGACAAGGCGGTGGCGCAAATGCTGCGCAGCTTCGACGAGCTACAGGGCGGCTTCAGCCAGGCCCCCAAATTCCCCCATGAACCCTGGCTCTTCCTGCTGCTCGACCAGCTGCAGCGCCAGCCTCATCCAGAGGCGCTGCAGGCGCTCGAGGTCACCCTCGACGCGATGGCCCGCGGCGGCATCTATGACCAGGCCGGCGGCGGCTTCCACCGCTACTCCACCGACAACGAGTGGCTGGTGCCCCACTTCGAGAAGATGCTCTACAATCAGGCGCAGCTGGCGCGGATCTATCTGCTCGCCTGGCGCCTCACCGGCAAAGAGCAATATCGCCGGGTGGTGACCCAGACCCTCGACTATGTGCTGCGCGAAATGACCGCCCCCAGCGGTGGTTTCTATTCTGCTACGGATGCCGACAGCGCCGGCGAAGAGGGGCTGTTTTTCACCTGGATCCCGGCGGAGATCCGCGATGCCCTGGAGCCCCGCGATGCTGGCCTGGCGATCGAACTCTACGCCATCAGCGAGCGCGGGCAACTTCGAGGGGCGCAACATCCTGCATCTGCCACAGAGCTTGGAGGAGTACGCCGAGACCAAGTCGATGAACCTCGAAGCGCTACACCAGCGCATCGACCATATCAATCAGGTGCTGAGACAGATCCGCGAACAGCGCGAGCACCCGCTACGCGATGACAAAATCGTCACCGCCTGGAACGGCATGATGATCACTGCCTTCGCCCAAGCCGCCGATCTGCTCGATTCAGACAGCTACCTGCCAGGCCGCCGAACGGGCCTGCCGAATTCCTCTGGCAGCACAATCGCAAAGGCGCCGGCCAGCTCTGGCGGGTCCATCTCGACGGCAAAGTCCTCCATCTCCGTCAACCAGGAGTGACTACGCCTACCTCGGCGAGGGGACTGAGCTATCTCTACGACCTGATCTGGCGACCCAAAATGGCTGAGCCTGAAGCCGCGAGCTGGCCGATGCGATGCTCGCCCGCTTTCAGGAGAAGGATGGTGGTTTCTACATGATGCGAGTGCAGGGGAAGACCATTTTAACGCCATGGGCCGACCGCGCGACGGCGTGCTCCGACAACGCCATCGCCTCTGGCAGTTCGGTGGCGCTGCATCTGCTGCAGCGGCTCTGGCTACGCAGCGGGCCACCTAGATTATAAAACCGCCGCCAGAGAGCCTGATCGCCTACTTCGCCGCCAACATCGAACGGCAACCCAACGGCTACACTTACATGCTCAGCGCGGTCGACAATCTCAACCAGGGCGAACGCACCCATCGCGGCTACGCTGCCCTCGGCGGGCATCCGCCTTGAGGCTGGGCTCAAACCCATGAGTGACAACAAACAGCTGCTCGAGCTGGCTATCCAGATCCCCGAAGGCTGGCATATCAATGCCCACCACCCCCTCGGCGAGTCACTGATCCCCACTGAGCTGCGCCCTGGCCAACAACCAGCACGAGTGGCAACATGGCCCCCGGTCACCTATCCCTCGCCAGTGCAGCAAAAGCTCGCCTTCCAGCACGACCCTCTGCTGGTCTATGAAGGCAATATCCAACTCCAGGCGACGCTGGAGCACAAGCGCACGCCGGGGAACGGCGGTGCCACGCTATTGGATCTGGAGCTTCAGCTGCAGGCCTGCAGCGACGAGGTCTGTCTGCCGCCGGAAACCATCCAGCTGCAACCGATTATGCGCTGATCTAGTTCGCCCCGACTGCAAGGGGCACGGTCAGGTCAAGTCTTGGGCGGATCAACCGCTACCCATCTACAGAGCGAGGTGCTTCAAACCGGATCCGGCCCCTTATTTGCCGAAGAAAGACAAGCATGTCAGACAAGATCAATGTCCTCATCATCGACGACGACAGATTCGTCCAGAAACTGATCAGCAAGACCCTGGCGGCAAGCGGGCTGTCGACCAGAACGGCGGATGACGGCGAGTCGGGCATCGCGATCGCCCAGCAAGAGCAGCCGGATCTCATCCTGCTCGATGTGGAGATGCCGGGCATCAACGGCTATGAGGTCTGCGACCGACTGCGCAGTCTGCCGGAGACCCAGGATATCCCTGTGGTCTTCCTCTCCTCCCACGGCACGCTCAGGGAACGCCTGCAGGGCTACGAGGTCGGCGCTGATGACTATCTGGTCAAACCCTTCGAGGCAGAACACCTGCTGGCCCGCATCAATGTGCTGATGCGCTACGGCGCCGAACGCAAAGAACTGAGCCAACGCTACCAGCAGGCGCAGCAGACCGCCATCATCGCCATCACCGGCACCAGCGAACTGGCTCAGGCGATGCATTTTCTGGAGAAGAGCCTCAGCTACTCCAACTTCGATGAGATCGCCCAAGGGCTGTTCAACACCACCACTCGTTTCTCACTGGAGTGCGTACTACTGATCAGCGCCAATGATGAGCTGCACTGGTTCTCCTCCCAAGGGCAGCATCAGTCCGCTGGAAAAAGAGCTGATCGAGATGAACGACAAGGAGAGTCGCTTTTTCGATTTCGGCGCCCGCACCATCATCAACTTCCCTCAGGCCAGCCTACTCGTCAAAAACATGCCGCTGGAGGATATGGATCGCTACGGGCGTTTGAAAGATCTGTTCCCGATCCTGCTCTCGGCGGTCAACACCAAGATCAATGTACTCGCCACCCAGGCAGCGCTGACTCAGCAAAACCATGAACTGCTACGCTCATTCAGCCAGATCCGCGGCAGCCTCTATCACCTGGCCAAAACTATCCTGGTCAACCGCGACCACAGCAACAAGCTGCTGCAGGATCTGGTCCACGACATCAGCTACGACATGATGCGCATGGGGCTGGAGGAGGATCAGGAGGAGTATCTGCTCCACCGCATCGACAGCGCCATCGAAGAGGCGATGCAGCAGATGGATGCCGGGCAAGAGATCAGCGAAGTCTTCTACACTATCAAACCACAATCTGAAGAGCGTCATCAGCAACCAAGAGAGCCTGGTGCAGGCGTTCATCAGCAGCCAGGCAATCCGAATCGACCGAGCAGTCGGAGGATGATTCGGGCATCGAGCTGTTTTAGACACGCCTCCAAGACTTGTAAGATAGCCGCCTCTTGGCTATTCAATAATAGAGAACA
>AASF01002064.1 GCA_000168735.1 Candidatus Endoriftia persephone str. Hot96_1+Hot96_2
ATCAGGCCGACCTCTTGTCTTCGGCCGCTGACAGTTTGTCACTGCTGAAGGCGAACAGGGTGAGCACCTCTATGCCCTGCTGCACGCAGTGTTCCACCAACTTGCGCACCGATTCGACACCGGCGGGATGACCAGCGTAGCGCGGTAAACCCCGTCTGCCTTGCCCAACGACCATTGCCGTCCATAATGATTGCAATGTGCCGGGGAAGCTGGGGGGGCGTCCCGGTGCTGTCGGTCTTGGCCTGCTGTGCTCATAAGGAGCTGAAATCCTGTTGCTAATCTCGCCTTGACGATCAGAACTCCATCAGATCTTTCTCTTTTACCGCCAGGACTTCATCGATGGTCTTGACGTGCTGATCGGTCAGTTTCTGGATAATCTCCTGGCCACGGCGCTCGTCGTCCTCGGAGATCATCTTCTCTTTCACCAGATCCTTGAGATCGTGGTTGGCGTCGCGGCGGATATTGCGCACCGCCACCCGTGCTCCCTCCGCTTCATTGCGCGCTATACGGATCATGTCCTTGCGGCGTTCTTCGGTAAGCGGCGGCATCGGCACCCGGATTACGGTGCCCGCCGACATCGGATTGAGGCCGAGGTCGGAGGTCATGATCGCCTTTTCCACCGCCTGCACCATGGTCTTCTCCCAGGGGGTCACGGCCAGGGTGCGAGCATCCTCGATATTGATGTTCGCCACCTGATTGAGTGGCGTCTCGGAACCATAGTAGTCGACCTTGATGTGGTCGAGCAGGCTTGGATGGGCCCGCCCGGTGCGGATCTTGGCCAACTCGTTGTGCAGCGCTTGGACACTCTTGTCCATGCGTGTTGCAAGAATCGCTTTTGATATCGTCGATCATCTCACTCTCCGCTCTCAACCTAAGGAGCCGATCGCCTCTCCGCGCATCAGACGCATCAGGGCACCATGTTCGTTGACATTCATGATACGCAACGGCATGCCATTGTCACGACAGAGCACGATCGCCGTTGCGTCCATCACTTGCAGGTTCTCTGCCAGCGCTCGATCGTAACTGAGCACCCGATAGGAATTCAGCATCGGCCACCTTCACCGGATCGGCGGAGTAGACGCCGTTCACCTTGGTCGCCTTGATCATCAGATCGGCCTTGATCTCAATCGCCCTCAGCGAGGCGGCTGGAATCAGTGGTGAAGTAGGGATTGCCGGTGCCTGGCCGCCAGGATCACCACCTCACCAGCCGCCAGACAGGCACGCGCCTGACGAGCGGTGAAGCCCTCGCAGACATCCGGCATCGCCAGCGCCGACATCACCCCGCGTCGGCACACCGATGCGCTGCAATGCATCCGCCATCGCCAGCGAGTTCATCACCGTCGCCAGCATCCCCATGTGGTCGCCGGTGACCCGGTCGATGCCGCCCTGGGCCAAACCGGCGCCGCGGAAGATGTTGCCGCCGCCGATCACCATGCCGACCTGCACGCCAGCCTCGCTCAGTTCTTTGACCTCGCCGGCAACCCGCGCGATCACATCCGGATCAATGCCGAAGTCGCCGCTGCCCATCAGGGCCTCACCGCTAAGTTTGAGTAGAATCCGCTGGCAGATCAGTTCCGACATGGTTTACCGCATTCCTTGTTTTGTAGGGATTGGAAGACTAGGCTGCCGCCCCTGGTGGGGCAGCGGCCAGATTTCGCATCAGGAGTTTGGCCTGGGCCNCATTCACTTTCGTTCGCGGAAGTTCTCCTGCTTCTTCTCGATGCCCTCGCCCACTTCCAGACGCTGGTACTGGATGATCGAAGCACCTCGACTCTTGAGCAGTTTCTCCACGCTCTGGTCGGGGATCCTTGACAAAGGCCTGTCCCAGCAGGGGTGTTCTCGGCGAGATACTTGCGCATCCGCCCCTCCACCATCTTCTCGACGATGTTATCGGGCTTGCCGCTCTCCTGTGCCTGGGCGGTGACGATCTCACGCTCTTTCGCCAGCATCTCCTGGGGCATGCTGTCGGCATCCAGGCAGACCGGGTTGGTAGCGGCGATATGCATTGCCAGATCCTTACCCAGCGCCTCGTCGCCACCCTCCAGCTCGACCACCACACCGATGCGCACACCGTGACGGTAGCTCACCAGGCTGCCTTTGCTGCTCTGCAGGCGGGCAAAGCGACGGCACATTCATGTTCTCACCCAACTTCGACACCAGCGCCTCGCGGGCCTGTTCGACGGTGGTCTCCTCGCCCTCGTGCAGCGACTGCCCCATCAGCGCGGCGACATCCTCAGCACCGCTGCTGAGGGCGCGCTCGGCCACTGCGTCGGCAAATGAGGTGAAGTTCTCGTCCTTACCGACGAAGTCGGTCTCACAGTTGACCTCAACCATCACCGCGCTACTGTTGTCATCAGAGAAGCTGATCACGATGACGCCCTCAGCCGCGGTTCGGCCGGCTTTCTTCGCCGCTTTCGCCTGACCGGACTTGCGCATCGCTTCGATCGCGGCCTCAACATCGCCATCCGTCTCAACCAGTGCCTTCTTGCACTCCATCATGCCTGCGCCGGTACGCTCGCGCAGCTCTTTAACCAGAGAGGCTGTAATCGCCATGTTCTGTCCTACCTCTGTAGATTCGTAACTTCAAACGAAAAGCGACCGGATCGCGCCTACCACGCGGATCCGGTCTGAGCAGAATATCGCTATCGGGGTTTACGCGTTGTCGTCTTTGACCTCGACAAACTCATCCCCAGCGCCAGATGCCGCCACATGGGCCGCGCTGGCGCGCCCCTCCAAGACTGCCGCAGAGGCGCCCTGCACAAACAGTTGGACCGCGCGGATCGCGTCATCGTTGCCGGGAATAACGTAATCGATGTCATCTGGGTCGTTATTGGTATCGACCACGCCGACCACCGGAATACCCGAGCTTGCGCGCTTCAGCCACTGCAATGTTCTCGTTGCCCACATCGATGACAAACATCGCATCGGGCAGACCGCCCATATCTTTGATACCGCCGATGCTGCGATCGAGCTTCTCCATCTCACGCTTCAGGGCCCAAGCCTTCCTTCTTGTTAAAGCGCTGCTCGACACTGCCGTCCTCGAACATCGCCTCAAGCTCTTTCAGACGTTTGATCGACTGCTTGATGGTCTTAAAATTGGTCAACATGCCGCCCAACCAGCGATGGTTAACGAAGGGCATGCCGCAGCGCTGCGCCTCTTCGCGGACCGCATCACGGGCAGCGCGCTTGGTACCAACAAACAGAATCTTGCCGCCGTTGGCGGAGAGAGAACCGATGTAGTTCATCGCATCGTTGTAGAGGGGCAGGGTCTTCTCAAGATTCACGATGTGAATCTTGTTGCGATGACCGAAGATGTAAGGACTCATCTTCGGGTTCCAGTAGCGGGTCTGATGACCAAAGTGCACACCAGCCTCAAGCATCTGGCGCATAGATACAGAGCTCATATAAATCTCCTAATTGTATCGGGTTAGGCCTCCATACACCCCATGCCCCGACCCCGCAGCAATGCTGCTGAGCACCCCGGTACATGTGTCGATGTATGTGCGGATTTGGTGGACTGCGGCACGATCTGCGCCTGCCACCACAATAATGCGAACCGTTTGCGATTCGGCGGGGCGTTTTATACCATACCCGCCGGACTGCGACAAACCCTCCCGCCGCTTCATGTGGCTGTATCCCCCGGACCACCAACCAAATTCAAGCCCATGAGCGTCACCATCAAAACCGCACAGGAAATCGAAAAAATGCGCGTTGCGGGCCATCTTGCCGCCGAGGTCCTGGAGATGATCGAGCCGTACGTGAAACCGGGCATCACCACCGCAGAGCTCGACCAGATCTGCCACGACTACATCGTCCACCAGCAGCAGGCGATCCCGGCACCGCTCAACTACCGGGGCTTCCCCAAATCGATTTGCAGCTCGGTCAACCAGGTTGTCTGCCACGGCATACCCAACGAGAAACGACTGAAGAAGGGCGACCTGATCAATCTCGACATTACCGTGATCAAGGATGGCTACCATGGCGACACCAGCCAGATGTTCCTGGTCGGTGGAGGTAGTGTGTTGGCGAAACGATTGATGGATATCACCCAGCAGGCGCTGTGGATCGGCATCCAGCAGGCCAAGCCCGGCGCCCAGCTGGGCGACATCGGCCATGCGATCCAGGATTTCGTCGAACAGCACAACTACTCGGTGGTACGCGAATATTGCGGCCACGGCATCGGCAAGGAGTTTCACGAAGACCCGCAGGTGCTGCACTACGGCAGCCCCGGCACCGGCCTGGTGCTGCAACCCGGCATGTGCTTCACCATCGAACCGATGGTCAACTCAGGCAAACGCCATGTGAAGCTGCGCCCGGACGGCTGGACCGTAGTGACCCGCGACCGCAGCCTCTCAGCCCAATTCGAACACACCCTGCTGATCACGCCCGAAGGCTGCGAGGTACTCACCCTGCGCCAGAACGAGACCCAGTTCGCCAGCGGTCACTGACATCCATGCCCAAGATTGAATTTGACTTTCAACCACTGGATCAGGCGTTGCAGGCCGACACCTTTCCGTTCGCCAAATTCCAGACCACTCTGAAGCAGGGTACGGCGCTAATTCAGGAAAAATATCATAAGGGTGTGGCGATCGATCAGCTGGTCTGCGCCCGTGCCCGACTGATCGATGAGTTGCTGGTCCGTGCCTGGCGCCACCATTTCAGCGACGCCAGTGGGGTCGTGCTGGTGGCAGTGGGGGGCTATGGCCGGGGCGAACTCCACCCCGCCTCCGATATCGACCTGATGCTGCTGCTCGAGAGCGAGGCCGAATTCGAACAACAGCGGGAGCCACTGGAGGCGTTTCTCACCGCCCCCTCTGGACATCGGTCTGGAGGTGGGTCAGAGCGTGCGCACCATCACCGACTGCGTGCGCGAGGCGGAGCAGGACATCACCGTCGCCACCAACATCATGGAGTCGCGGCTGCTGACCGGGCCTCTGGCGCTGTTTGAATCGATGCGCGAGGCCACCGGCCCCGACCGGATCTGGAACAGCCGCGAGTTCTTCGAGGCAAAGTGGAAGGAGCAGCAGGCGCGCCACGCCAAATATGAAGACAGTGTCAGCAACCTGGAACCCAACATAAAAGAGGGGCCAGGCGGCCTGCGCGACATCCAGATGATCGGCTGGGTGGTGAAACGCCACTTCCGCGCCGAGACCCTGCAGGATCTCGTGCTGCACGAATTTCTCACCCAGGATGAGTACAACACCCTGATCGAGGGCCAGAACTTCCTCTGGCGGGTGCGCTTCGCNCCTGCACACTCTCACCGGACGCGCCGGGGACCGTCTGCTGTTCGAGCATCAGCGCGCGCTGGCCGCCGAGTTCGGCTATGACGACGACTCGGCCAACCTGGCGGTAGAGCAATTTATGCAGCTCTACTACCGCACCGTGATGGAGCTAAGCCGCCTCAATGAGATGCTGCTGCAGCTGTTTCAGGAGGCGATCCTGCTGAAAAATCGGCTGGACGAGCCGGTGCAGCTGAACCGCCGCTTCCAGCAACGCAACGGCTTCCTCGAGGCCAGCAGCCCCGAAATCTTCAAGCACACCCCGATCGCCCTGCTGGAGCTGTTTCTGACCCTGCAGCAGCATGCCGAGCTGAAAGGGGTGCGCGCCCGCAACATCCGGCTAATCCGTGACCACTGGCACCTGATCGACGACGCATTCCGTCAGGATATCCAGGCCACCAGCCTGTTTATGGAGATCCTGCGCCAGCCCGAAGGTATCACCGAACAGCTCCGACGCATGGACCGATACGGCGTGCTCGCCGCCTACATCCCGGCGTTTGCCAATATTGTCGGGCGCATGCAGTACGACCTGTTCCACGTCTACACAGTGGACGAACACACCTTGATGGTGATCCGCAATCTGCGTCGCCTGGCGGTACCCAGCCACAACCATGAATACCCGCTCTGCAGCCAATTACAGCAGAATCTGCCCAAGCAGGAGCTGATCTATCTCGCCGCACTGTTCCACGACATC
>AASF01002063.1 GCA_000168735.1 Candidatus Endoriftia persephone str. Hot96_1+Hot96_2
AGAGATGTGGGTAACCAGCATCGCCATCGCGCCGCTGCCATCCGCCGCCAGCGCACTGCCACCATGAAAGCCGAACCAGCCAACCCAGAGCATGCCGGCGCCGGTCACCGTCATGGTCATGTTGTGCGGCGTCATGGCAGAGGTTCCAAAGCCTTTGCGCGGGCCAAGGACCAGGGCCGCCATCAGCGCCCCCACACCGGCGGTGATGTGCACCACAGTACCACCAGCGAAGTCATACAGGCCCATCTCACCGAGCCAGCCACCACCCCAGACCCAGTGGGTCACCGGCAGATAGACCAGCACCAGCCAGACCGCACTGAAGATCATCATGGCAGAGAATTTCATGCGCTCGGCAAAGCCACCCACAATCAGCGCCGGGGTGATGATCGCAAAGGTCATCTGAAACAGCATAAAAAGTGACTCAGGAATATCGCCGGAGAGAGTCTCTTTGCCGATGCCTGCCATCATCACCTTGCTGAAGTCGCCGATCCAGGCATTCCCCTCGCCAAAAGCGAGACTGTAGCCGAAGACAAACCAGATAATCGTGGCCATCCCAGCAATGGAAAAACACTGCATCAACACCGAAAGGACATTTTTGCTGCGTACCAGACCACCATAAAACAGCGCCAGCCCCGGCAGGGTCATAAAAAGAACCAAGGCAGTGGAAGCCATGATCCATGCCGTATTGGCCCCATTGATCGCTGTCTCTTCCGCCAAAGCGGTCCCCGGGAGGAAAAATGCCCCAATCAGGGGCAGCAAGCGCCCCAAAAGGTGGAATCGTGCCATCTGAATCTCTCTCACTAGCAGTTTATTAATCACATGCGCTCACTGCGCATGCATTTTCGACTACGAGCATGCAATTTTAGTGCCTTCCATAAAATATTATTTAATTCAAATAGATAGGCAAAAATAAATATGGCACACACCCAGAAAGGCACCAAAATGGGGCACTCAGAAATGATTGACGCACCAAAATGGGTCACCGATGTCAGCGCGAACCAAAAGTGGGCACAAAAAAACCCCGCCAGGTTCACTGAACCGGCGGGGTTTTAATATGGTAGCAAGGGGCAGATTCGAACTGCCGACCCCAGCATTATGAGTGCTGTGCTCTAACCAACTGAGCTACCTTGCCAAACTATCAGCACCGGGTAACGGTGAGAAGGGCGGGAAATATACTTCTCACATCTTCCGCTGTCAACTACCTAAGCCAAACTGTAGCTTGAGTCCCCACGGGCAAGAAACATTGACTGACATCCACAAATCGCCAGCAAAGTATCGCCAAAAAAAACCGGTCAAGCAGGACACTCTAACCGGTCGATTTATCTTCTAAAATGGCGCGCCCCGGAAGGATTCGAACCTCCGACCACCTGGTTCGTAGCCAGGTACTCTATCCAGCTGAGCTACGGGCGCTATGTGATTCAGTTGCAACCTGAGATTACAGTCTTGCACTGATGCACTGACATGGCGGAGAGAGAGGGATTCGAAACCCTCGATGGAGCTATTAACCCCATACTCCCTTAGCAGGGGAGCGCCTTCAGCCGCTCGGCCATCTCTCCAAAACTTTGCGCTTGTTCAATGGCCCTTCGAGCCATGCAGGGGAGCGCGTTATTCGGGACTGCGTCCCTCACCCCTGCGGGGTCGATGCCGCTACGCGGCACCGCTCAAGACGGCTAACGCCGCCTTAGTCAGCCGCTCGGCCATCTCTCCAATGCTGGTTGATCAGCGATACTCGGCGTAACCTATCGTAGTGTCGCCGAGGCTTTGCTCCGGGCTTCCAGCCACCCGGTCCGCGCAGAATTCTATTACAGAGGAGTAAGCTTTCCAACTGTAAATGACGTCATCTCTAGACATTCGTCCGATGACAACTTCAAGGGAATCACTGCTCGGAAGAGCGCGGGATTATACAGTTTTTTCGTCCATAAACAAAAAAACTCCCGGCATCCTTGCCCGAAGTTTCTTTTCAGGCCGCTCTACGCCAGTCTATTCGGGGGCGCCTTCAGCTCCACCCGCCTGCTCACGTTTGATGCGTTCGTAAATCTCCTCGCGATGCACGGAGATATCACGCGGCGCATTCACACCGATGCGAACCTGATTTCCTGTTAACACCCAGCACAGTAACTGTAACTTCGTCGCCTATCATTAAGGTTTCGCCGACTCGGCGAGTTAAGATCAACATGTCTAATCTCCCTGCAGATCCTTTTTGTTTACTGCCGACCACTCCCACTCAGAGTCCGATTCTGTCGACAGCGCTTGCCAACCATCGCCCTGCACTTGATGCAGGGACAGGACGATGCTCGCATTCTAGCAACTGGTAGGACCACAGAAAAAGCTTAAGAATTCCTTAGTTAGCCGATTTAAGGCTATTTCACGACAATTTAGGACTTTATTTCTAATTCGCCGCTTCAGAGTCGAGGCTAAATGCCTCATGCAAAGTCCTGACTCCCAGCTCCAGGTACTTTTCATCAACCACCACCGAGATCTTGATCTCGGATGTTGAGATCATGTTGATGTTGATCCCCTCACTGGACAGCGCTTCAAACATCTGACTCGCAAATACCGGCATGGGAACGCATACCCACACCAACGATCGAGATCTTCACCATCGTATCGTCCCCAAGCGCCTCTCTTGCTCCAAGGGACTCAGCGGTCGCTTGCAGGATCCCTAGCGCCTTCTTGTAAATCGTTACGATGTACTGTGAAGGTAAAGTCGGTAGTTGAGGTATCTGCTGCGATATTCTGCACGATCATGTCGACTTCAATATTCGCATCGGAGAATCGGCCCCAAAATCTGGTAGGCCACACCGGGGATGGTCTGGGGACTCCCAGGGATGGTCAGTTTTGCCTCATCACGAGTGAACGCAATAGCGGATATCTTTGCCTGTTCCATGCTCTCTTCCTCAAAGGTAATCAGGGTGCCTTCGCCCTCTTCGAAGCTGGAAAGGACCCGCAAGGGAACGTTATATTTACCCGCAAACTCCACCGCACGAATCTGCAACACTTTGGAGCCGAGACTCGCCATCTCCAGCATCTCTTCAAAGGTAATACGCTCGAGTCGGCGTGCTTTCGGCTCGATACGGGGATCAGTGGTATAGACCCCATCCACATCGGTGTAGATCTGGCATTCGTCTGCTTTCAGGGCCCGCAGCCATCGCCACCGCCGTGGTATCAGAACCGCCGCGCCCCAGGGTGGTGATATCACCCTGCTGATCGACCCCCTGAAACCCGGCTACCACCACCACCCGACCGGCCTCCAGGTCTGCCTGCACCCGCGCACCATCGATATCCTGGATGCGTGCCTTGCTATGGGCGCTATCAGTCAGGATATGCACCTGACCGCCGGTATAGGAACGGGCCGGACATCCGATCCGCTGCAGCGCCATACTCAGCAAGGCGATGGTCACCTGTTCGCCGGTGGAGATCAGCACGTCCATCTCACGGGGGTCACCCTCAGCGTTGATCTCATGGGCCAGAGCAATCAGCCGGTTGGTCTGGCCCGACATTGCTGAGACCACCAACAACACCTGGTTTCCGCGATCCTTGGCAGCCTTCACCTTTTC
>AASF01002062.1 GCA_000168735.1 Candidatus Endoriftia persephone str. Hot96_1+Hot96_2
GATCCGGTAGCTTTGGGGTTCGCCATTTTTAAACGCCAGAATGGGCCTAAACACCCCGGTTCTCCACCGGTTCCACCGACAGGGTGAATTCAGGGTGGGGATACTGCTCGTCATCGCGGGGGGTCAATACCGCCAAGGCGGTCAGCATCCCCGCCATTTTCTCAATGGTGAACTCACCGTTGATGTTCCAGCCGTCGATAGCTCTTTTCGAGCAGGCCGTAGACTTCACCCCCCGTTATCCCAATCGGGATTATCCAACGGCCAGGTGTAATCGCCGATGTCCCGCTCGTAGGTGTTGCTCCAGCTATAGCCGGTTACCATGGGCGAAACCGGCAAGCCGGTTACGGGGGCTTCGATGCCGTCGTGTAGCGATTCCTGGTCAACGGTTGAACGCAGGCGTTTATAGCCCATGCCCGTGATATAGGTCATGTTGGAGGGATTGGCGCCCAAGGGTGAAATGGATCTGGTCCTGGGCCGTTTCCAGGTAATCCAGGTCACCGTAGAGTTCGGTGGGCGAGCAGCAGATCCCAGCCGTAATCGCTCACCGGGAAGAACCAACCCACCAGATTCCACCGTTTCACCGTGCCGTTGACGAACAGGTCGTAAGGGGTTTCATTGGCGGCGTCCACATACCAGTCCACCGCCTGCCGGAAACGGGCCACCGACGTCTGTTTCAACGCCGCGTCCACCGGGTACGCAATGCCGTCGCGTTCCCACAAGGCCAGGGTGCGGGTGGCGTAGCCGTATCCCATGTTCATCAAGGTACACGCCGTCATACCGCAGCAGGGGCTTGTGGTAGCGCACGAAGGCGTCGTGGTAACGCTGTTCCCCGGTGAGGGCGTAGAGTTCAATGGCCGCCCAGGCGCGGGCGTGTTCATGGCCTTCATCCCCGTCCCGGGCATCCCCCTTGCCGTAATGGTGATAACCATGCATCCCCGGGTTTGGCCTCCAGCCAATCCCACGCCTTGATGGCACGTTGTTTGAGCAGGTCGGCCAATGCCGGGTCATGTTGGCGCAATACGGGGCTGCGCGCCGCCCGAGCCAGGGCCGCCGCGTAACCGCCGGTAACGGTAGTGTCCTTGGGGGACAGATAGCGGGTCAGATTGGGGGTCTCCCCCGGCATGGCGCGACTGGTAGTTCATCTCCCTTGGGCTTGCTCATGCCAAACACGCCGCCGTCCACCGGATCCTGCATCTCCTTGAGCCAGTTGATCTCGAGCAGGAATTCCTGCAACAGATCGGGAACGCCGTCGCCAGATTCCGGTACCCCCGAGGTTGTCGTGCATCACCCGTTCGCCGTACACGTCCAGGGTGGTGATCAGGGTCCAGGCCGTCAGGGAACTGTTCCAGGTGTAGGGCGAATAGTCCCCGGCATCCATGTGCCCGCCGCTGATCTCCACATGTTGGCCTTCCTGGGTGGTGGGGTATCGGATGGTGTCCGGCGTGACGCCCAAACCAGCCAGGAAGGGATCCAGATCGGTGCTGTCGTAAACATAGGTCTGATCTTCCACCGTCGCCTTGTGGGTGAAGCGAGTATAGGGCTTGATCAGGCTCCTCGCCGCGCCGCTGCTGGTACATACCCAACGCCAGGGTGTTCACGGCTGCCGCGGTAGACATCGCTGTGGATGGGGAACGGCTGGCTGATGCCCGTGCGGTGGCGCAGGTAGTATTCACCCGGGGTGGTCAGGGCGGAGAAATCCAGTTGGTAAACCTTGTTGTAAGGATGGTTGGTGAAGGTTTCACGCCAGCGCTTCCGAGGCTTCCAAGGGTGCCCGTACCCTGGAACACCACCTGGTGGTCCTGGGTACGCACCACTTCAAAATCCAGGTCGGTGGGCTCGTATTCGCCCGCGCTGCCCATCATCAATCCCAGATAGGCCTTTTTACGGTCCGCCGGACGGTAGCCGTATGGATCCACGTGCAGCAGGTCACTGAGCTGTGATTCCGGTTCGAAGCGGAACCTGGCATGGATGGCGGTTCCGGTCAGTTGGGTATCCACATCCAGCGCGTATTCCTGTCCGGCACTCAGCGGTCGGCCCAGGTGAATGAAGATGTTTTCCCCAATGCGCAGATCACCGACCCGGTAGGGGGCGTAGAAGGTGCGCCGTTTTAGGCCAGTTCCCAACACCGGCACACTGTCACCCGCGCTGTCGGTGACGCTGAAGAGGGCCGGGTTTTCCGCTTTGGCGATCTCCACCGGGGGGCGTATGAAATCGGTATTGTTTTCGTTGCGGGTCGGAACCAGGGTCAGGCGCAGCCACTGATCGGACACGGCGTGTATCCGCACTTCGCCCGGTTCCTGCATCCGCACCAGCGTTTCCAGTGCGCGCTGTTGTTCCCCGCTCAGAACGGGGCCCGCCCCCCCGGCCGGCGGCTGGGTCCGGGGCGTGGAGGCGGCATCATCGGGCAGGGAACCACTATGGTATTCCACAAGATCGCTGAAGCCGTCACCATCACTGTCGGCGGCGGCGTTGGCCGCATCCAACGGCTGCAGATCGCGCCCATCGGCAATGCCGTCGTTGTCGTCATCCTGGTCGGCGTTGTCCCCGATGCCGTCACCGTCATTATCCCCCCATTCGGCCCTGTCGAAGGGGAAGACATCCTGCCCATCCTCCACGCCGTCGCCGTCATCATCCGGATCGCGTATTATCGGGGAGGCCGTCATCGTCGGTGTCGAAATCCAGGTTGAAACGGATTTCATCCGCCCAGCCGTGGAAATCGCCGAAGCTCAGGCGGATGTCCTCGTGCCCATACAGGTTCAGCTGTCCCCGGACGTGGGCCACCCTTGAGAATTTCCTGCCCGTCCACGTACAGCAGATAATGGGTACGGTAATGGGTCAGCTTGATGTGATGCCACTGATTCCGGCTCAGGGCGGTGTTGACCGCACTCCCCGGAGTCCCCATAGCTGCCCAGATAGGCGCTCAGGTCGGTCATCCAACTGTTGCGGCGGATTTCCACCCCGCTATCCCAGCTCTGACGCATGAACAGCAGTTCCAGCCGGTTCTCATCCCACATGTCGATGGTGTCGAAATAGAAGCGGCCTTCGATGCTCACCTCGTCGATGTCTTCCACCGTCCTGTCTGCCGGAAGGTAGGGATCGACGCTGAAGGTAACTTCGGCCCGGTCGTTGAAACCGTTGAATCTCAGGGCGGCGCCGGCGGGGGTTTCCATCCAACCCAGGTTGCTGTCGTCGAAGCGCGCATTGCCGTTCAGGGTCACCTCAGGCATGACGCCTTTGCCATCCTGCAGGCTGTTGTCGAGATGGAACACGCTGGAGATCAAGCCTGTCATCGTAGATAGTCTGACTGCTGGCGCTCAGCAGCAGATCATCGATCAGCACCAGCGTCGTTTCATTGGCCGCGGTCTTTTTATTGTTGTAGCCGCCGATGATC
>AASF01002061.1 GCA_000168735.1 Candidatus Endoriftia persephone str. Hot96_1+Hot96_2
GTTGCTGGTGGCTCTTCCGCCTCCATGGCGTCCTTGAGTTGCTGAAACTGGGCCTCAGTGAGCCTGCCGTTCTGTTTCAGCATCTCCATCAGCATTAACATCTGTTTTGGGCCAGATAGAGCCGGNTTGGAGAGGGCGAGCCCGAACGCAAGTAGTAACAGGGGGAGGTGTCGTTTCAATTTTTTCATGCGCAGCAAATCTGCAGGAGGATGTGACAATTTTACAAGGATCAACTGGTGATGAAAGGGAATGGAATTCCTTTTGGTTGCTGAGAATCGCCAATCGGGCATAGGTGATGCCCTGGAGGGAGAGGCGTCCATTCTCGACTACCTCAGCGTTGGCTCAGGACCAACCGGGTGGCGGAGAGGTGGTCGTGCCAGGCGAGTTTGTTGGGATCGACAAGAATCCAGAGAAAACCGAGCCCAAACGTGACTAGCGAAAAGAGGGCAGCCAGGTGGCGTCGCAGTGCATCCCGCCAGGTCGGAGGCAGGCCGTCGGAACGCACCAGACGCAGTCGCCAGGCGCGCATGCCCAGGGTCTGTCCGCCATGGACCCAAAATCCAGTGAAGAAGAGGAGGGGGATGATCTCCCATAAAAACAACTGGAAAAACAGTAGTGCATTGCCCTCAGGCATGCCCAGTGGGAGGGTGATCAGGGTGATCGATAGCATGATCAGGGCAAGCAACAGGAGACTGTCGTAAAACATCGCACCGAGACGCCTGAGAAAGCCGGGAAGGATGGCATTCTCGATATCGATGGGGGCTGGGTCAGTCATAGGCATTTCCGGAGAGGATTTGCGGTTAGTTTATCCGATCACCAAATGAAAGGCCCTAGGGAAATGGTGGAAAGCTGGTCACCACTCTATTTTCGACCATACTCCACTGGAGGATTAGGGGGGTGGTTCCTAGGGAATTCCCTGTAGATTAAAGGCAATCGTCCGAATTTTTTGCCAGTGCCAGCTGCTTGATAATTCTTCACCAGAAATCTGGCCAGCTGACCCATTGCCACCAGGAGGACGTGACAGTGGAGCATCGTTTGCAATCAACGTAAACCCATGTCGATTAACGTGGTATTAAACTATCGGAACCTTGGCCTTGTGACCGGAAGGACAAGGAATTTGAGTTTGGGTGGCATGTTCATCGATATTGGTGTTATCAAATTATCCAGAAACGCTGTGGTGGAAACTCTCATTTCCAGTGGCTTGTGGTTCTGGTACACAACAATGCAAAGCCAAGGCTCTTGGTGGTGCATCATGGCGAGCCGATGGTGTCGGTCTGATGTTCTGCGAGATGGATTCGAAGGTCAGGCAGATGTTGCGCATGGTTCTGTTTGGTTATGCGACCGTTTCCCAACGCGCCTACCAGACGTCATATGGCACACAGCAGGCTGACAGTGTGACTCGGGCTATCTCCTGAGCAATCAGCACAAAAGTTTTTGAAGCGCTAAGAGTTTTTTCCCAGGGGAATCGGCCTGGAATCTCCGGATGAGGCACTCGGCAGTGCCTCTTTTTTTTGCCTTCGAAAACTACTTCTTCCGTCTTGGTCCTATCTCTCTGCGTGATGTTTTATCTTCGTCCGTCTCAATCTAGTAAATGATTGTACGCTCGCTGGCCAGGATACGCGGTTTCTGGGACTATAAGCGGGGAAAATAAGAATATTGTGAGGGTTCTTTTCCTACTTTGATTGACGGGAATGTTAGCTGGACCAATCGAAACCGATGCCCGATAGAACTCCCCGGTGGTACCGTCCCCTGGATTGAACGAGTTCCCCTTCCCTGGATGTCAGTTACTGGTGGGACTGCTGTGCGGTTTGATCGTTCTGGTTGGTGCTGGATCCACTGCAGAGCCGGGCGCTGGGTGAAATCTTCCAAAAAGAACTGCAGCAGCAGTTAGAGCAACGCGCCAGAGACAGCCGTCATCGCTTTCAGCAATATCTTGGGCAGTGGCGTCTGACGGCGACGGGATTGGCACAGAATTGGCGTCTTGTCGAGTATGTAAAAAGCCCTGCTTGGGCACAGGAAAGGGAGAAGCCGAAAACCTATCTCAACCGGCTGCCCGCCTGGATGGCGCCTGCTCCTGTCTCCTTGGGCGCCGTCACTCCAAGTCAGATTGTACTTCTTGACCAGGATCTCGAACCGCGGGAGATTTTTCACCGGCAAGATCTGCCATTTCCGCTGGAGCGTGCGGCAAGCCGCTATCCGGGTGGTGATGGGGCACTGCTCACCACCTTGTGGAAGGCCCCCTTTCTGCTGGTTTGGGCGGGGGTGGCGCAACCAGTCGAGAGTAAGGCCGCGATCCTGATGTTGATCATCCCCCTCGATACGATCTTTCTGCTCGACTCCCAGCAGGCGGTGGCCTGACGATGAGACCGTGGTGGCACTGCTCGAGGGGGACCAGCAGCGGATTCTCGCCTCTAGTGATCAGACAAAAGTGACAGCCAACATGCTTTTGGAGCAGTTGCGTAGCCGCTATCTGATCACCTCGCAGTCGATTACTGATTTTGCCGACTGGGACCAGAACGTGCAGTTCTCTACCTTCGTTTCAAGGAAGCGGGTGGAGGCGACGGCAGAGCGCATCCTCTCTACCGAGCGTCGGGAACGTTTCCTGGGCGCGCTTGCCTTTGTCGGCGTGTTCTCACTGCTCTTTTTTCTCGTCTCAATGCGCCTGCACCGGCTGTTGAATCGAATCGCGAGTTTCGGGCGACGTGCCTTGGGCATCAATCAACCGGTCAGCGAGAAGGGTAATCAGCTGCTGTTGCTGGAGGCCTGGATCCCCGACTTTTTTGCCCTGGTGAGCGAGGCGGTGGAGCAGGCACGGTTGCGCCATGAACTGCAGATTAGGGAGTCTGAAGCGCTCAAGAGCGCTTTGCTCGACTCCTCCCTCGATTCCATCGTGACGGTGGATTGCAGCGGCATGGTGGTGGAGACCAATGGCACTGCAGAGCGCACCTTCGGCTACACTCGTGAACAGATGCTGGGGGAGTCGCTTGGGGTAAAGCTGTTCCACCCGGATGATCTGCCAGCAGTTTGGCAAGCCTGTTGCAACGCTACAACCAGTCAGCTGAACTGGTGGCGGCGAGCGCCCCATTGCAGTTGCGGGCCTTCGATGCCCAGGGTGATGAGATGCCGGTGGAGACGGTGGTGATGCCGATCCTGCTTGAGCACACTACCTTGTTCACCGTCTATATTCGCGATATCAGCGCCCGCCGCCGGGCCGAGCGGGAGATCGAAAGCCTTGCCACGTTCGCCAGTGACAACCCCAGCCCGGTGTTGCGGGTGAATCGCCGTGGGGTGATCACTTACGCCAATGCCGCCAGCGCACCCTTGGCTCGCCTATTGGAGTCTTGAACCACAACAGACCCTGCCGCTCTACTGGCGCAATCTGGTGCTGGAGACGCTTGAAGAGGGAGGGGTGCGGGAGATAGAGCTGAGTGGCGACGAGCAGATCTTCTCGCTGCTGCTGGCACCGTTTAGCGAGCAGGAGTATGTGCATATCTATGGGCGTGACATCACTCAGGTGCGTAATGCGGAACAACAGAGCCGCCAGCATCAGTCGGAACTGGTGCATGTTTGTCGAGTCAGTACCATGGGTGAGATGGCGACTGGCTTGGCTCATGAACTGAATCAGCCTCTCGCCGCCATCGTCAACTTCGCCAGTGGCTGTGTGCGGCGTCTGCAGGCTGGGATAGGTGGTGAGGCGGAGCTGGTGGATGCAATGGCGCAGATTACAGTTCAGGCCGAGCGTGCCGGAGAGATCATCAAACGTCTGCGCAGCCTGGTCGGTAAGAACGCCAGCGAGCACACTCTAGTCAATCTGAATGACCTGGTGATCGAAGTGGCCTCGTTCATCGAGTACGATGCAGCAAAAAAAGGGGTGGATGTGCGACTAGCGCTGGAGCCAGGGAGGCCTGCCGGTACGGGTTGATCTGGTGCAGATAGAACAGGTGCTGCTCAATCTGATGGCGTAACGCCATGGATGCGATGCAGCAGACAGAGGCTGATCAGCGCATTCTGGTGCTCTCCACGAGCAGGTTGAATGTGCGGGAGGTCGCTGTGATGATCAGCGACACAGGGCCCGGCATTCCTCCGGAGGTTATGGAGAAGCTCTTCGACCCCTTCTTCTCCACCAAACAGAGCGGTATGGGCATGGGGTTGGCGATCAGCTATAGGATTATCGAGGATCATAATGGCAGCATTCGTGTCACCTCTGAAAAGGGTAAGGGAACCCTCTTTTCCGTGCAGCTGCCGAGCAATCCAGATTTAAAGCTGTCCGGGGTTATAAGTATGAGTTCTGAGCCGACAGTATTTGTGGTGGACGATGACCAGGCGATGCGTAACTCATTGAAATGGTTAATCGAGTCGGTGGCGATGAAGGTGGAGACCTTCGCCTCGGCCAATGCCTTCATCGAGAGCTACTATCCAGGACGTTCAGGCTGCCTGCTGCTGGATGTGCGCATGCCGGGGATGAGCGGACTGGAGCTGCAGGAGTATCTGCAACGTAACAGCATTCCTGATCCCGGTAATCATCATCACCGGCCATGGGCGATGTACCGATGGCAGTGCGGGCGATGAAGGCCGGTGCCCTCGACTTCATCGAAAAGCCCTTTAACGACGAACTGTTGCTGGAAAGCATCCGCCACGCCATCATCTTTGATGAAAAACAGCGTGATATACAGGCGCAGCGATCCGAGGTGGCGGCCCGTCTGGCGCGTCTCACCCCCCGCGAGCACGAAGTGATGGAGATGGTGACAACCGGCAAGGCGAACAAAGAGATCGCCAACGCTCTAGGTGTCAGCGCCAAGACGGTGGAGGCGCATCGCGCCCGGGTGATGGAGAAGATGGCCGCTCGCTCCCTCGCTGAGCTGGTGCGCATGGCGATGATCGCCAGTTTTTCTGCTGCCAACCCGGCGTAGTGAGGCCGGATTTGCAGCAGGCAGAGGCGAAGGCAAAGTTCCACAGCGAACCCCGGCAACAGCTCGCCTGGGGCTTCTACGATTGGGCCAACTCCGCCTTTGCCACCACTGTGATGGCAGGTTTTTTTCCGATTTTTTTCAAGCAGTACTGGGCCTCCGGCCTGAGCGCCACCGACAGCACCTTTCAGCTCGGCATGGCCAACTCCATTGCCAGTCTGCTGGTGGTCTGTATGGCGCCACTGCTTGGCGCCATCGGCGACCAGGCAGGAGCGAAAAAACGTTTCCTGCTCTTCTTTGCCGTCATGGGTATCATCATGACTGGTGCGCTACAGTTGGTGGCGGCGGGTAACTGGGGCATGGCGCTGCTGCTCTATGGGCTCGGC
>AASF01002060.1 GCA_000168735.1 Candidatus Endoriftia persephone str. Hot96_1+Hot96_2
GGCCAGGCTTCCATAGCCCGCAAGTCCGGAATCGCCCAGCCCTGATTACCGTGGTAGACGCCCAGCAATGTAGTGCCACTCGCCCCCTGCCCTGGAAATACCGTGGCATCCAATGGACTAGTGGCGGCATAGAACTCGCTCAGGTTGTAAAAGCCATCACCATCCGCATCGAGACCGGCATCTGCGGCATACAATGGATCCAAACCATATTGGAGCTCCCATAGGTCAGTCATCCCGTCGTTGTCATCGTCCAGATCCTCACTATCGGGAATACCATCGCCATCGGTATCAACTGGACCCAGCGCGACAACCTCAACCTGCCGCACGACACTGGCAATATGCCCCGCTGCGTCGGTGACGCTGTAGGTCAGGGTGTAGCTGCCCGCAGTAGCCGGGTCCACGCTGCCGCTCATCTGAATGCTGGCCGTCAGGTCACCGTCGAAGGTGTCACTGGCCGTGGCACCGGGATCGGTGAAGCTGCTACCCGCCTCGATGCTGAGCGGATTGGTGCCCAGCAGGGTGATCACCGGATTGGAGGCAGCTGCCACCGTGACGGTGCGGGTCGCTGTGGCGCTGTTACCAGCGGCGTCGGTAGCACTGTAGGTCAGCGTATAGCTGCCCGCAGTAGCCGGGTTCCACGCTGCCGGCTCATCTGAATGCTGGCCGTCAGGTCACCGTCGAAGGCCGTCACTGGCCCGTGGCACCGGGATCGGTGAAGCTGCTACCCGCCTCGATGCTGAGCGGATTGGGCGCCCAGCAGAGTGATCACCGGATTGGAGGCAGCTGCCACCGTGACGGTGCGGGTCGCTGTGGCGCTGTTACCAGCGGCGTCGGTGACGCTGTAGTGTCAGCGTATAGCTGCCCGCAGTGGCCGGGGGCCACGCTGCCGCTCACCTGAATGCTGGCCGTCAGGTCGCCGTCGAAGGCGTCACTGGCCGTGGCGCCGGGATCGGTGAAGGCGCTACCCGCTTCGATGCTGATCGGATTGGCGCACCAGCAGGGTGATCACTGGCGGGGTGGTGTCTGAAGGTACGGGTGAGCCTGTCGCCATCAGTTCCACATCATCGATCTGTGCCGTGGTGATCTCATTGGCCGCAGTTTTCTGGTTATTGAAACCACCGATAACTATCGAGTGATCACCTGCCGGGAGAGTCCCAAAGTTGACCTCAAACAGTTGCCAACCAGTCGTCTCGTCCAGGCCACCGTTGCCTGTTACCTGCAAGTTGCAGCGATGTAGTCGTTGGGATCCAAGCCAAACAGCACCCCATCCAGGCTGACCAGCATCTGGACTCTGCTCATTCGCCTCATAGTGAGGTGACTGACTCAGGTTATACCGGAATGACAGGCTGACCTCGACCGGTTCAGCCAAGTTAAAATTGTGCTGCCAGCCACCTGACTGGCCGAAGGTGTCGATGGTATCGATGCCACCCAGGATCACGCTCCAGCCCCAGCGCCAGAGAAGCCGCCATTGGCCTGCCAGCGACCATCTGCGTAGTCGGGCTGAGTGGTGCCGCGGAAGGCATCATCCAGGTAGACAAAACCGTTGGCGCCGCTGTCGAAGCCCTCCTGGAACAGCGGCAGTGACTGGTTCACGCTGACCGTTGCAGTGGCGACGATCCCATCCGCCTCAGCCCGCACCGTAAAGGGTCCGCCCACGCTGACCGCGGTAAACAGGCCGGTCTCGGAGATGCTGCCACCGGCGTTGATGCTCCAGACCGGGGTGACTTCGATTGGGTTGCCGAACTGATCCTGGCTGTCGATAGTGAAACTGCAGCGAATTGCCAACACCAATCGTCACCCCCGTTGGGTTGACTGACATGGATGTCAGTAGCGGCGCCTCACCGGTGGTGGCCGATGTCGCATCGCTGCGCTCGCTCTCGTTGCCCCAGGGCATCAAAGGCGCTGACCTGGTAGCTGTAGGCGGTGGCTGAAGAAAGGCTGTTGTCCTGGAAGCTTGGAGATTCGCTGGTGGCGATCTCCGCTCCCATCACGGAAGATGCGATAGCCGGTCACCGCGACGTTATCCAGTCGATGACTGCCAAACAAGGTTGATGCTGGTTGAATCGACCGAGGTTGCGCTCAGGCTCTGCGGTACACTGGGCGCCTCCTCATCCAGCGTCTCATTGACCTCACTAGTGAGACTGTCACGTGGGGCGGGNTCCGCCCCGGCCCATACGTCGGTCACCGTCAGGGGTAACCGTGTAGGTTCCTGCCGAGGTGTAGATATGGCTGGGCGTGGCGCCAGTAGCGCTGTTGCCGTCCCCAAAATCCCAACTGTAATCGACGATGCTGCCATTCGGATCGTTTGAGCCGCTGGCATCAAAGACCGCGNGGNTTGGAACGGCACCACACCAGTGCTTTCGAGGACCCTGGCCACAGCGTTGGGCGCCAAGGTTTATCACGCCGGCGGAGCGCCAGCTGCAGATCGTCAATCAGAATCCGGGTGCTCTCATTGGCGGAGGTTTTTAGATTATTGTGGCCACCAATTATCAGGCTGTGCTCACCCGCTGGGCAGGCTGCCGAGGTTGATCTCGACGCTCTGCCAGCCGGTAGTCTCATCGGGACCGCCATTGCCGTTGCCGGCGATCTGGGCGATGAAGTCGTCGCTTGACAGGCCGACCAGCACACCGTCGATGCTGAGCAGCATCTGGCTCTGTTCGTTCGATTCGTAGTGTGGACTCTGGCTCAGCTGATAGCGGAAGGAGAGCACCAGTTCAGTGGGCACCCCCAGGCTGAAGTTGCGCTGCCAACCACCGGACATGCCGACGATGTCCCTGCTATCTATCCCACCCAGGATGACCTGGAGCGCACCCCCGGAGAAGCCCTGATCGGCGCTCCAGCTGCCATCGGCATAGCCAGGCTGGGTGGTGCCGCGGAAGGCATCATCCAGATAGGTGAAGCCGCTGGCATCACCATCAAAGTGGGTATCGATGATGTTAGATGGCAGTGCCACATTGACCGAGGCGGTGGCAGAGAGTGCGCCATTCACGGCGGTGATGGTAAACGGACCACCGACACTAGTAGCACTGAACAGGCCGCTCTGGCTGATGCTCCCTCCCCCGCTCACCGACCAGACCGGTGCAACCAAGATCGGATTGCCGGTACTGATCCTCGCCAGTGGCGGTGAACTGCTGGCTACCACCGACCTCGACCTGGGCCGCAGATGGAGTCAAGTTGAGGCTGCTCAGCACCGCTGCATCCAGGGTGGTGGCAGAGTCTGCGCTGCTGCGACTACTCTCGTTGCCAGCCGCGTCATAGGCACTGACCGCGTAGGAGTAGCTGGTGGAAGCATCCAGACTGCTATCCTGGAAACTGGTTCGCCGTGGTGGTAGCAATCTCACTACCGTCGCGGAAGATACGGTAACCAGTCACTGCGACATTGTCGCTCGCAGCCCTGCCAGCTGAGATCGATAGTCGTGGTGCCAGTGGCGTTCGCCAGTAGGCTCTGTGGTATAGAGGGCGCGTTGGTGTCGGGCAGATCCACTACCGTGATCACGACACTCGCCGAATCGGTCGCACCCACATCATCGGTGACGGTCAGGGTTGCGGTGTAGCTGCCGGCGGCGGTGTAGCTGTGGCTTGGGTCGGCCTCGCTGGAGCTGCTGCCGTCACCGAAACCCCAGCTCCAGGCGGCGATCACGCCATCGGGGTCGCTGGAGTTGCTGCCGGTGAAGTTGGCGCTAAACGGCACCACACCGCTGTTCTGATCCACCGTTGCAACTGCATTAGGGGCGATATTGAGCACGCCCGAGGCACGCATCAACAGATCGTCGATCAGGATCCGGGTGCTCTCGATTGGTAGCGGTTTATAGATATATTGTAGCCACCGATGGTTAGTGTATGACTGGGCCGATGCCCAAAGTGCCGAGGTTGATCTCGAGACTCTGCCCAGNCCCGGTGGNGTCTCATCGGGACCACCATTGCCGTTGCCGTACACACGAATACCGGCGTTCTCACCTTTACCAGTTCACCCCGTCGAGGGGCTGAGCAACAGCTCCCGCTGTATTCATGGGACTCATAGTGCGGCGCTTGGCTGACCAGGTAGCGGAACGACAAGATCAGCTCGGTGGGGCCGCTGAGGTTGAACTCACGCTCCCATCCGCCCGACATACCGGGGATATCCTTGCCATCGATGCCGCCCAGCAGCACCTCCAGGGCCCCTCCCGCATGGCCACCCTCTGACTGCCAGAAGCCGTCAGCATAGCCCGGTGCACTGGTGCCCCGGAAGGCTATCAATCACGAATAGCTGAAAGCCTTCGGTATCGCTGCTGAAGTAGGTCTCGATCAGAGTCGATGTGGGGGCGACGACAACTGTAGCGGTGGCCGTCAGACCACCAGTCTCGACCGTCACAAGTATAGGGGCCGACCACCGTATCAGCCCGGAAGTAGCCACCGTCGGTGAGGCTTCCGCCGCCATCCACCGACCAGACCTGGCTGGCGGTGATGGGGTTGCCATACTGATCCAATCCAACCGCATCGAACTGGCGAGTT
>AASF01002059.1 GCA_000168735.1 Candidatus Endoriftia persephone str. Hot96_1+Hot96_2
TTGATCACCGCCGAGCGGGTCGCCCCGGCGACAGCCTGATCGCACTTGCCTCCTCCGGCCCCCACTCCAACGGCTACTCGCTGATCCGCAAGGTCATCGAGTTAAGCGGCGCCGACCTCTCCCAGCCAATGGGCGAGACCAGCCTCGGCGAGGCCCTGCTCACCCCCACCCGCATCTACGTCAAACCCCTGCTGGAGTTGTTCGATAATTGCGATGTGCATGCCCTGGCCCACATCACCGGCGGCGGCCTGCCGGAGAACCTGCCGCGGGTGCTGCCGGAGGGCAGCAAGGCAGTGATTGACGCTGGTAGTTGGCAGATCCCCCCCGTGTTTCGTTGGCTGCAGGAGCAGGGCAAGGTGGCGGAGAGCGAGATGTACCGCACCTTCAACTGCGGCGTCGGAATGGTTGTCTGCCTGCCTGCGGATCAGGCCGACGCGGCCATCGAACTGTTGCAGGCGGCGGGTGAGCAGGCGTGGCAGATCGGCCGCATCGAGGCCCACGATGGCGAACCAATGGTCGAGATCCGCGAGCCGTGAAGCAGGCAGACAAACCGACGCGTGTGGTGGCCCTGATCTCAGGGCGCGGCAGTAATCTGCAGGCGATCATCGACGCCGCCGGCACCAGCCTGCCGATCGAGCTGTGTGCGGTGATCAGCAACCGCGCCGATGCCCAGGGGCTTGAGCGGGCCACCGCAGCGGGCATCGCCACCGCCGTGCTGGAACACACTGACTACGCCGAACGTGAGCAGTACGATCAGGCGCTGATCGAGCTGATCGATCGCTACCGCCCCGATCTAGTGATGCTGGCCGGTTTCATGCGCATCCTGAGCCCGGCATTCGTGCGCCACTATGCCGGACGCCTGCTCAACATCCACCCCTCACTGCTGCCAGACTACCGCGGCCTGCACACCCACCAGCGGGTGCTGGATGCCGGCGAGCAGCTCGCACGGCTGCAGCGTCCACTTTGTCACCGAGGAGTTGGACGCCGGCCCGCTGATCGTACAGGCTCAGCTGCCAGTGGCGGCAGATGATGACGAGGCGAGCTTGGCCGCGCGGGTGCTGCAAAAAGAGCATCAAATCTACCCGCTGGCGATCCGCCTGTTTGCCGAGGGGCGACTGCGGCTCAGCGACCGAGGCAAGGTCGAGCTTGACTGGCACACCCCACTAACCCAACCCGCTGACCCTTCACCCCCGAGCAGGAGATCAGCTGAGCGATGCGCGACAGCGGCCGGCTTCACCCTGCCCCCTGCCTGCTCGCCGTTCTGCTGTCGCTCATCTCACCAACAGCCTACAGTCAACCTGCCGGGCTACAGTCGTTCGAAGCTCACTACAGCATCAGTCGCCAGGGCATCACCCTGGGGCGACTGAAACTCTCGCTGCGCTTCGACTCCAGCGGCAACTACCGCTATCGCGCCGACTCCGAACACACCGGCCTGTTCAGCTGGCTACATCCGCAGCAGGTGGAGGAGCGCAGCGAGGGACACTTCGAGCAGGGTCAGGTGATCCCGCAGCGCTACCACTACCTACGTCGTCATAGTGACGAGAAGAAGCAGATCAAGCTGCAGTTCGACTGGCAGAAACGCCAGGTCACCACCTCTACCGGTGACAGCCGCTGGCGACAGCTGATCGAAACAGGCACCCAGGACAAATTCAGCCAGCAAATTGGCGGTACGACTCGACCTGGCGCAGGGCAAATCGGAGATGCACTACCGGGTAGCAGACGGCGGCCGGCTCAAAGACTACTACTTCCAGTTGCGTGGCAGGGAGCGGATCAAAACGGTCGCCGGGACACTTGACTGCCTGCGGGTGGAGCGGCGTAAAGGGTCGGGTAAGATCGACTCCACCATTTGGTTTGCCCCCACAATCGATCACCTGCCGGTACGCATCTTGCGCACTCCCGGGTGGGGCCGAGTATCTGATGGAGTTAGAGACATTGGTCAGCGCCCCGTGAGAAGCTTCAGGGCCGGGGTAGAGTCACACCCTGCTGCCCCTGCATACTTGCCGCCACGATCCTTGTAGGAAGTCTCACAGATCTCATCGGATTCAAAGAAGAGGATCTGCGCCACACCTTCGTTGGCATAGATCTTCGCCGGCAGCGGCGTGGTGTTGGAGAACTCCAGAGTCACATGCCCCTCCCAGTCGGGCTCGAGCGGGGTGACGTTGACGATGATGCCGCAGCGGGCATAGGTCGACTTGCCGAGGCAGATGGTGAGCACATTGCGCGGGATGCGCAGATACTCCACGGTACGTGCCAGGGCAAAGGAGTTTGGGGGGATGATGCAGACGTCGGATTTCACATCGACAAAGCTGTTGGCATCAAAGTTCTTCGGATCAACCACCGCCGAGTTGATGTTGGTGAAGATCTTGAACTCGCCGGCACAACGGATATCGTAGCCATAGCTGGAGGTGCCGTAGGAGATCACCCGCCCAGCAGATCCCTCACGCACCTGCTGGGGGCTCGAAGGGTTCGATCATGCCATGCTCGGCCGCCATGCGGCGGATCCAACTGTCGGATTTGATACTCATCAGCTCAGACTACTCAGGCGCCTGCAATATAAAGAGCGCATCATACACAGCCCGAACCCCGCAGCGCCAAACCTGGCTGGCAGTTACGCCCAACCACCCTCGATTATCCCCAGAAACCAGCAGCTCACGACAGGAACACATCTCCCAGACACACCATTCACATACGAATCAGAAGGTTGATCAACAACCTTCATTGTGCTGCTTTTATAGTAATTTCTGGCTCCCGGCGCCCCTCCACCCAGACCGGACAATCACCCGATGAAGCAGCCGCCCGCAAAAAACCGAGTGCCTCCAACCGATCCAGCCACCGGTGTAAACGTCGATCAGCAGACAGAAACCGATCAGTTGGATAACCTGCTGGAGCTGCAGCGGAGGATACTGGAGTCGATTGCCAGCGGCTTGGAGAGTGTCACCATCCTGAATCAGCTCTGCCAGCTTATCGAGGCCATCGTGCCACACTCACTAGCCTCGGTGATGTTGCTCAACCCCGAGAGCGGTCTGCTCAGGGTCGCCTCCAGCCCCTCTTTCCCACCCCAGGCACTGCCCTATTTCGATGGCATCAAGCCGGGAGAGACCATGGGCTCCTGCGGTAATGCAGCCCTCTCGGGGAAACCGGTGTTCATCGACAACGTACCCGGAGACGTCCGCTGGGACGGCCTGCGGGAGGCGGCTGACATGTTCCAGATCGGTTCCTGCTGGTCGTTCCCGATCCTCTCTGTGCAGCTGGAGGTCCGCGGCACTTTCGCCATCACCTCACTGGAGGGCAGGACCCCTGACGCCTTTCAAACCCGCCTGCTGGAGACGGCCTCTTGGCTCGCCGGCATCACCCTGCGCAACGAGGAACGCAAGGAACGCCTGCTTGCAGTGGAGCACCGCTGTAGAAAACTCCTCAGAGGGGATGATGATCACCGATGCCCGAGGCAATATCCTCGACGTGAACAGCGCCTTTTGTGTGATCACCGGTTATACGGCGCAGGAAACCCGGGGATGCAATCCACGCATCCTGCGCTCTGGCCGGCACGACGAATCGTTCTATCAGGCGATGTGGAACGAGTTAAAACAGACCGGTCACTGGCAGGGGAGAGATCTGGAACCGGCGCAAGGACGGCGAGGTTTACCCGGAGTGGCTGAGTATCAGCCAGATCGCCGACGATGCGGGAGAGATCCAGAACTACGTGGCGGTATTCACCGACATCAGCAGCATCAAGGAGTCGGAGCGCCAGCTGTTCCATCTGGCCCACCACGACCCCCTGACCCGCCTGCCCAATCGATTGCTACTCAATGCCCGTCTGGAGCACCTGATCGATCAGGCCCGGCGCAACATACACTCTATCGCCTTGATGTTCCTCGACCTGGACCGCTTCAAAAACATCAACGACTCCCTCGGGCATGCCCTGGGCGATCAGCTGCTGATCGAAGTCGCCCAGCGTCTTAAC
>AASF01002058.1 GCA_000168735.1 Candidatus Endoriftia persephone str. Hot96_1+Hot96_2
GAATCGCCCTTGATCCGGGTCCATCCGCTCCAGAGAGAGCACGATTCCATGCTGGTCCGGCACCGTGGCGCCGGTGGTGCCGGTGCCCGCGCCGCGCGGGGTCAGCGGGATCTGGTGCCTGTTGCAGAGCGCCAGGATCGCTTCGATCTGCGCCGCCTCGCTGGCGAATACCACCGCCTGGGGCAGCGCCCTGCTGGCGGCTTGTTGTCGTAACCGTAGGGGGAGGCAGTCGGCGGGTTCGGTGAGCAGCGCATCACTGCCGACAATCGCCTTCAATGCCTTTTGCGCAACAGCCGGGAGCGGTGCGACCTTGCTGCTCAAGCTGAGTGGCAACGGCATCAAGATGTATTCGAAGACCCGCACCACGCGGCGCACGCCGCTGATCTTGCGAACCTGCCCGGTGGCGGCATCCGCTTCGGCTCGGCTCACCAGCCCCATCAAATAGACCACGCCGCGTTCGGTGATTACCTTGATGCGCAGCGGATCGAAGCCTGGTAGCTTCACCTTGGTCAGTTTGAACTTTACTTCTGCCGAGAGGGCGGAGTCACGGGTGATTTCGCCAAACGAAGCGCCCGAGCCGACCTCCAATTCATTGACTACGCGGCGTACCTTCTCAACCTTTTTCACGATCTGTTCCGTACGCAGCCGATCACTTGCGGAGGCGGCTTGGCCGGTCAGCAACACCACCATATTGAAGCTGGTCACGCTGATATGGTTGTGCTCGGAGAGCGTGGCGTCGTTGCGCAGCAGGCTGGAAGCCTTCAGCTCAATATTCTGATCCTCGATGAAGGTGCCCATGGTTCGGCGGTCGTGAGCGATGGAGACGCCAGTGGCGGCGCCGCCCACGACGGCGGCGGCGCAGCCTTGTAGCAGAGTGACGGTGAATAGCAGGGAGACCCAGTGGTACAACGAAATGGCTCATAAAATCCTCGTCAGTGGAGCGGTGTCAGTTGCCCAGTAGCTGTCGATCGATCAAGTCACACAGACAGTGGATGATCAGCAGATGGACCTCCTGAATGCGTGCGGTTACATCCGACGCAACGCAGAGTTCGACATCATCGGCCAGCAGGAGTTTCTTCAGCTCGCCGCCGTCCCGGCCGCAGAGAGCGATCACTCCCATGCCGCGCTCATGGGCCGCCTCCACCGCCGCATTGACGTTGACCGAGTTACCGCTGGTGGAGATCGCTAGCAGCAGATCGCCGGGCTGGGCCAAGGCGCCTCGATCTGGCGCGCAAACACGCGTTCATAACTGTAGTCGTTGGCGATCGCCGTGATGGTGGTGCTGTCGGTAGTCAGCGCGATGGCTGGCAGCCCTGGCCGCTCCCGCTCGAAGCGGTTGAGCATCTCGGAAGAGAAGTGCTGGGCGTCGCCGGCGGAGCCGCCGTTGCCGCAACTGAAGGTCTTGTTCCCCTCCAGCAGCCCGGCTGGACGATCAGCTCCGCGGCTGCGCTGATCTGATCGGTAAGCCTGTGGCAGCGCGTCGATCTTGAGTTGGATGCTCTCGCTGAAAATCTGTCTGACGTGATCACTAAGTTCCATCGGTGCATTGTACCCGGTTGCCGATCCTCTGGGGATGGTGAATTGAAGAAAATCGGCTGCGATAGCTGTCAGTCTGGCTGCTCAGAAGGCATCAAAGGCGTTGCGGATCCACTCGACGCCGGGGGGCTGGTCACCGCTGATGGCGACCACGTCGAAGCGGCTCGGGCGGTCGGTCTGACGCAGCAGATAGTGGTTGGCTGGCGGCGATCAGTTTGGCCCGTTTGGCGGCGGTGATGCTTTCGGCGGCGCTGCCGAAGTTGTCTGACTTGCGATAGCGCACCTCGACGAAGACCAGGCTGTTGCCATCCTGCATCACCAGATCGATTTCACCCTGCTTGGCTGCGGTAGTTGCGCATCCAGACAGCCGCAGTCCCTCGTGCCTGCAGATGACGGCAGGCAAGGCGCTCGGCCTGTTCGCCACGGATCAGGTGCTTGGCCTTCATGGTGAGACGACGGCTTCCGGGGTGAATGCGCGTGACTGGCTGCTGCTCGGCAGCGCTTGGTTCGAGCTCAAGTTCGATCAGTTGCTCGTTGCCGAGCGGGGCTTCGATGCGCGGCGCATAACCGGTAAGTCGGGCCCGACCATTACGCATCTCCGCCCAGGCAAGCTGGCGATGGATGCGGTTTTTGTGGTCGAGGTAGAGGGTGCCGGTCTTGCCATCCAGGCTGCGGTTGGTGTCGGCGGCCAGGGCCGGCAGCTGTGGCAGCAGATTGTAGGCATCGATGCCGAGGGCATAGAGGCGCGCATAGCGCTGTTCGATGCTTGGGATCAGTCGCTTCAGCTGGTTGCGGGAGAGCGGGCTCTGGTCTTCCTGATCCAGCAGCCAGGGGATCTCGACAAACAAGATATGCCCCAGATCCTTGTCTTTCTCCGGTTCTGCGGCACCGCTGTAGATGTGTGAGGTGGCGTAGACTGGCAGCTGCCCGGCGTGGTGAAACTGTAGCTGCGGGCGCAGCTGACGTGCCTTTTGCGGGCGTGCCGCGAGAAAGATGAAGTCAGCATCCTGGCGCCGCCTGGGTTCATATTCGAGCGTGCGGTGAATGGTCTGCTGCAGCACCCGGCGGCGTTCGTTGCTCTCGTCCAGATTGAGCAGGCTGCGGATCGGTGCAGAGAAGTCGTTCTCCTTCGCCTGATACTGCTGCTGCTCCACCAGCACACCGCCCAGTGTCAGCCAGCGTGTGCGGAAACTCTCGGCGATACGCTCTCCCCAGTCGCCGCTGGGGGTGAGACTCAAGGCGCTGGTATGGCCCTCGAGCCAGGCACGTTCTGCCACCAGCTGCGCCTCGCCCTCTGGGGAGAGGCCGAACTGGTAGAGGTTGGCTGGCGGGGTGCCGCCATCGCTGGTGTGGTTGAGCGCCAGCAGCGGGATTGGGAAGCCATCGCTCTTCAGCAGCAGCGTCAGGGCCTGTTTGTTGAGTGGGCCTACGATCGCCTTGGCGCCCCTGGCTGACTGCCTGGTCGATCGAATCGAGGATGGTGTCGGGATCGCTGCTGTCATAGAAACGCAGCTGTGGCCGACGGCTCGCCGGTTGCTGATACCAGGCGGCGAGCAGACCATCCTGTACCGCTTGGGCTACTTTGGCATAGATGCCACTGCGCGGCAGCAGGATCGCAATGTGGTCAACCGCGTCGAACTGCAGCAGCTGTTCGGCCGACTCGGCCCGCTGACCGGTTAGTAGCCTGGGGCAGGGCGGGGTGGTTGGGGAAATCCTCCTGCCAGGCCTCGAGCCGGGTGCTGATCAGCGTCGGGTCATCGATGTTCGCCTTGGCTGATGCGTGCCAGCTCCATCCAGCCGCCGAGGGTGCCCGGTGGCGATGGCTGCAGCAGCGTCAGGGCGGTGTCGGTCATCACCATCAGGCCCTGCAGCAGTTGGCGTTGGTTCGCCAGGCGCGCCTCTTCATCGAACAGGAGTTGATCGAGTTCGCTCAGTTCACGGGCGCTCTCCAGGCGGTTGCCGGAGAGGCGAAACGCCTCCGCCATGTTGCGATGGTAGCGCCGTTGCAAAGGTAGCGGCGCATCGGCGCTGGGCGGCGGCTGCATCAGATCGATGGCGCGGTCGATCATGCCTTGGTGCAGGGCCAGTTCTGCCTTCAGCATCTGCGTCTGTGGGATTAGCGTCGCCGGCAGTTGGGTGGTGGGCAGCTGGCTCAGGAT
>AASF01002057.1 GCA_000168735.1 Candidatus Endoriftia persephone str. Hot96_1+Hot96_2
GGCAACCGGCCTGAAGGATCCTGACACCGCCATCAAGCAGTCGACCTCGCCGGTGATGACCGTCGACGCGGAGCTGGAAGCGGTGAAGCGCGCGATCCTCGACAATATGGCTGACTAATCGAAACCCGTAGGAGCGCCGCTTGAGGTGCGAAGGCTGAGCCAGTCTGTTCGCGCCGCCAGCAGCGCTCCTGCCCGTTTTATCTCTATGGCGAAATCCAACGCCGAACTCCATCTGCTGATCCCCGGTCTGTTGGGGCCGATGCCGAATCTGGCCGCTTCCGGCCGGGCTGCCCGGCAATCCCACTGATCGAACGCCTGCTGGCCCCGAGCTGACCAGGTGCCGGTGGAGGGCAGTGATTTCCCATCAACCCTGTTCGGCCTATTCGGTATCGAAGCGGAAACCGGGCATGATCTGCCCCGCGGGTGGCGGTGGATCTGCTGGGTGATGGCGTGGCTCCGGGGGATAGCTTCTGGATGCGCGCCGACCCGGTGCATCTGCGTCCCGATCGCGTCCGGCTGCTGCTGTTTGACAATCAGCTGTTGCAGATTGAGCAGCAGGAGTCCGAGACGCTGCTGGCGCTCTTCAATCGGCACTTTGCCGACGATGGCCTTGAGCTGATCGCCCCCCACCCCGATCGCTGGTATCTCCGCCTTGTTGAGGCTCCCGATCTGCAGACCCGGTCGCTGGAGTCGGTGGTGGGGCGCAACATCGAGATGTTTCTGCCCCAGGGTGACGATGCGCGCCACTGGCGCAGGCTGCTGAACGAGATGCAGATGCTGCTGTTCAATGCGGAGCCCAACCGTCAGCGTGAGCTTGCCGGGCGGATCGCGATCAACGGACTCTGGCTGTCGGGGGGCGGGCGCCTGCCGCAGTCGCCGAAGCCGCGCTTTGCAGCTGTCTGCTCGGATGATCCGACCGCACTCGGACTGGCGCGGCTGGCAGCTGTCGATCTGCATGCCGATGAGCGGGATGGATTTATCGCCAGCGATGGGGCAACCCTGCGTACTTGGTCTGCTCTGCTTTCCCCGGTGTTGAATGCCCGACCCCTATCTCTGGATCGAGGCGCTTGAGCAGTTGGAGGCGGAAGTGGCGAGTCTGCTGCGACAGGGCGAGTTCAGGCAGCTCACCATCTATCCCTGCACTGGTCGTGGCTATCGGGTCACCTCTGGCGCCATGCGTCGTTTCTGGCGTCGAGCCCAGCCGATTCTGCAACTGTTGGAGAGTAACCATCCATGAGTGATCTGATCAATGGCATCCATCATGTCAGCCTGATCGTGGCAGATACTGATACCGCACTCAGCTTCTACTCCGGTCTGCTGGGGCTGGAGTCGATCAAGGCTCGTCCTGATCTGGGCTTTCCAGGAGCCTGGCTGGCGCTGGGTGAGCAGCAGATCCATCTGCTGGAGTTGCCCAATCCCGATCCGGTCGCGGGGGCGTCCCGCTCATGGGTGGGCGGGATCGCCATTTGGCGCTGCAGGTCGCTGATCTCGACAGACTCAAGGCGCGGCTGGAGCCGGCCGGTGTCGCCTATACTCTGAGCCGCTCCGGACGGCGCGCACTCTTTTGCCGCGACCCCGATGGCAACGCGCTGGAGTTTGTCGAGACTCCGCTCTGCTGGCCTCATAACCTTCTCTTCTAAACAGGAACTCTTGAAATGCGCTATCAAGCTATTCTGCTGGGAATGCTGCTGGTCCTTGTGCTGACTGCAGTGATGATCGGCCTGGCTCTGCTGGCTGGCGCCACTCCAGGCGACTGGCCCGCAACTGCTCACCGCCTCGGCGCTGTGGATCCTGGCCGGGCTCCTCTGCGCCAAGAGCAGCCGGGAGGCAGGCATGCTGCATGCAGCTGATCGCCGGCCTGCTCGGGGCACTGCTGATAGCCTGGCTTGTCTCTTTTATGGTAGATGCCACTGATAGTCTGTTGCTGAAATCTCTCGCCACCCGTCCCCTCTTCATGTTCGTTATCCTGGGCGGATTTTGGGGGTCGGTGGGTGGCATGATCTGGGAGATCGTGCGTGTTGTGAAGCTGAAGAAGGCGGCGAAGAGAAGCGTGCGGCGTGAGTGATCGGGTAGGAGACGGTCGCTTCAGGCGGGGCGCGACTGTACGTGCGGGTAAAAGAAACCCCCTTTCGGGGGCTATAAGTGCTGCTCAGAGGAGGGGCTAGCAAATAGGCTTTTCAGTAGCAGTTGCCGCTGCTGCTATGGCAGTGCTACTCAGCTCTCTTTGTTGAAGAGATCCTAAACCTTGCTCGGAATAGCGACCGTGACAAGGGTCACAGGAAATAAATTCGCGTTGGGCGGGAGCGGGAATGGAGATCGGGTCCTGCTTCAGATTGTGACAGCTCCGGGTGCATGGTCGGTGCTTCCGCTGATCATCGATCAGCTGCGGTTCATGGGCTGCCGCCGGCTTGGTCGAGATCGGCATTGAGCCAAAGGATAGCTCGCGGGCGTTCATCAAGGATTGGGCGCCAGGCCGGAGCGTGGAGGAGTATGTTGTTTCGGCCAGCATTGAGGCGATCAAGCCCTGAGGTCGGCTCACTCCTCGGGTGTCTTTGGCAGCCGCTCGGCGATAGAGCGCCGTAGGCACTCCAACTGTTGCTCTTCTTGCAGGGGTTGTTTATCGCGGTCGGTGATGAAGAAGATATCCTCCACCTGAGCTCCGATGGTGGAGATCTTGGCGTGCTGCAGGCTGATGCCGCAGGCGAGGAAGGCCTGCCCGACTTCGGAGAGCAGGCCGGGTCGGTCGAGGGTGACTAGCCGCATGGTGGTGCGGTGGTGGGTCAGATCCTGGGAGAAGAAGATCCGGGTTGGGGTGTCGAAGCTCTTGTGCTGGCGCGGGATGCGGCGTTGCACTCGGAAACAGTCGGCCTCCGTCTGGCTCATGCCGAGGCGCATGCTGTCGAGGATCTCATCGGTGCGCTCACCTGGTGTGACCGGTGAGCCATCCTCTTCCAGGACCAGGAAGGAGTTGAGTGAGTAGCCCTGACTGGTGCTCATGATGCGTGCGTTGACGATAGAGAGGCCGATCTGGTCGAGCAGGGTGGTACTGAGGGCAAACAGGTTGTCCCGTTCGATGCCGTAGTAGATCACCTCGGTGCCGCCGCGATGTTCGGTCTGGCGGATCGCGATCAGTGGCAGTTCGCGCTTCGGAGTGTCGAGGATCAGGCGGCTCTGGCTGCAGATGGCGTTTACCGAATGGGTCAGGAAATATTCGGGGTTGTAGCTCTGCCAGAGCTGCTCCAGGCGCTCCTGAGAGTAGCCTTGTGCTATCAGTCCCTGGCGCGCCTCCGCCTGCTTTTCACTGATTAGCTCCTCCTGCGCCAGCGGGTTGCCGAGGCCGCGCTGCAACAGCTGTCGGGTTGATGTGTAGAGATCGCGCAGTAGGGCCTCTTTCCAGGAGTTCCAGCGTTTTGGATTGGTTGCCTGGCTGTCGGCAACGGTGAGTAGGTAGAGGTAGTCGAGCCGATTCAATTCTACCACCTGCTCGGCGAAGGCCTGGATTACCTCGGGGTCGCTGATGTCCTTGCGCTGCGCAGTCATCGACATCAGCAGGTGGCGGCGTACCAGCCAGGCCACCAGGCGGCTATCGTACTCGCTGAGGTGGTGGCGGCGACAGAATTAAGGG
>AASF01002056.1 GCA_000168735.1 Candidatus Endoriftia persephone str. Hot96_1+Hot96_2
TAGTTAAACGAATTCGCCCTTGATCCCTTCTCCACCTATGTTGCCACCAACAGCCAGGGTAGCATCGTCCATGTGTGTGGTCGGTGCGGTTGATCGCCAAGGGTGCAGTGATTGATCTGGCTGACGGCGTGGAGGGTTATCTGCGCGCCTCTGAGCTTTCGCGTGATCGGGTGGAGGATGCCCGTACCCTGCTGAAAGAGGGCCAGGAGATCGAAGCCAAGTTAATCGGTGTGGATCGCAAGAATCGTACTATCTCTCTCTCCATCAACGGCGAAGTGATGCGGCCGAAGAGTGCTGAAGCCATCAAGGGTTATGCTCGTGATGCGGCCACCGCCGTTCCGACGCTGGGCGACCTTCTGAAGGAGCAGATGGAAAATCAGGGCGATTAATTCTGCCTCTTCAGGGAATAATAGGGGCCGGGTAACCGGCCCCTTATATGACTTCGGGTAGCTGAAAATAATGACTAAATCCGAGTTGATCGAAATAGTGCGCAAAGATCAGAGTCACTTGGCGTATCGTGATATCGAGCTTGCCATCAAGTGCATGATCGAGCAGATGAGTCAAGCTCTCTCCTCCGGGGAGCGGATAGAGATTCGTGGGTTTGGTAGTTTCTCTCTTCACTACCGTCCACCCAGGATGGGCCGTAATCCCAAAAACGGGTATGACCCGTCGCCCTGTCTGGCAAATATGTCCCCCATTTCAAACCCGGCAAGGAGTTGCGCGAACGCGTTAACAGAGTTGCCACCGAAGTCAGTGATCCCTCGCTGGCGAGCGGTAACAATCCATAATAAAAGCATGGAGCGAGTATCACGAGCTCGAATGGCCTGAGACTACTGACTTATCTTGTCGATCCGATCTTTACCCTCATCGCTGGCAAGTGCCTCTGACTCCAGGCTCCTTCCTGGCTTTGCGGCTTTGATTGAAGGGAGGGAAAATCAACGATATTCCGCCAGGGCGTCGCTTACCAGCTGAATCTCCTGTTGCAGCTGATCCTGATACCCTTCAAATTGCTGGAAGGCACCCTCTAGAGCGCAGGCCTCCATCAGGCTGCCTAGCTTGGCAAGCCGTCGTGCACTGACATTGTTGCCCGCTGATTTGATGCTGTGGGCGATCCTCCTTATCTCCTGCTGGTCACTATCTGCCAGGGCCTGTGGCAGCAGGCTGATCAGTTCATCTAGACTGATGAAGAAAGCATCAAGCAGTTCACCGAATTCATCCCCTAAAAGCTGTTGCATCTGTTCCAGGCCGTTTTGATCGATCACTTCGAGGCTTTCGAGCATGCTCGTCGGAACCGCGAATTCTGTTGCCTCGTAGTGCATCTCTGCTTCAGCTGCCGAGGGGCTTTTCGGGTTGAGCCATTTACCCAGCAATTTCGCCAACTGTTCTCGTTCAAAGGGTTTTGAGATGAAGTCATCCATGCCTGCTTCCAGGCACTGCTTGCGGTCTGATGCCATGTTGTTTGCGGTCATGGCGATGATCGGTGTGTGGGTACCGGTATCTCTCTCTCTCTGGCGGATTGCCCGGGTGGCCTCAAGCCCATCCATCGTCAGGCATCTGACAGTCCATCAGGACGATATCGAAAGAATCCTCCGCCAGTCGCTCCAGGGCGATGCGGCCGTTATCAGCAATCTCTACCGTGCATCCCATCTTTGACAGCACAGAGCTGGCCACCTTTTGGTTGGGTAGCAGATCTTCAACCAGAAGGATTTTTGCATCAATGTGCTCTGTTTTATTGGAAGGCTGAGTGTGCCCCTCTATGACATGGTACTGGGTGATGATCTCCTGTTCCTTATGCTGCAGGGTGTTGGAGACGACACCCTCGATTGCTTCATGCAGGATCTGATGGGGTACAGGTTTGATCAAATAGGCGTCGAAGCCGACCTCCTCAAAATGTTTTGCATCGCCACGGTTGCCTGAGGAGGTGAGCAGGATCATCGGTGTCTCTTTGTAGGCCGGCATCTGGCGCAGTCTCAGAGCGATCTGTTCACCGTTTATGCCCGGCAGGGTTGAAATCGAGCAGGAAGATATCAAAAGGCTTGGTTCGCTGATGCCATCTCTGTTGCGAGGGTGAGCGCTTCGTCACCGGTAGTGACCAGTATGGATCTGCATCCCGCAGCTGCGCAGCTGATCTCTGAAAATACGCCTGATTGAGCAGGTTGTCATCCAGGATCAGGCACTTCAGCCGGCTGAGATCCGCGTGCCCAAGGGGCTCCCTGGGGTTGGCTCAATCCGAGCGGTATCTCCAGCCAGAAGGTGGAGCCTTCGCCTTGTGTGCTGGAGACGCCGATGGATCCGCCCATCAACTCCACCAGCTGTTTGCTGATGGCCAGACCCAGGCCGGTGCCGCCATATTTTCGTGTGGTAGAGCTGTCGGCTTGGGTAAACGATTTGAACAACCGCTGTTGCTGTGCTTCGGGGATGCCAATGCCGGTGTCGATTACTGAGATGCGGAATCTGGATGTGCCATCCGTTGCCTTGGTGGTTTCGACATTGATGGCGATGTGTCCCTGCTGGGTGAATTTGATGGCATTGCCGGCCAGGTTGGTGATGATCTGGCGGATGCGCCCGGCATCGCCCATCACCTGCCGTGGCAGTTCTGGCGGGTAGCTGATGATCAGCTCCAGTCCTTTGCTGGAGGCGTTGGCGCTCGAGCAGCCTGACTGCATCATAGATGGTGCGCTCCAGGTCGAAGGAGATTGCTTCCAGTTCGATCTTGCCCGCTTCCGCCTTGGAGAAGTCGAGGATGTCGTTGATGATCCCAAGTAGCGAGTTGCCAGATTGGGTGATTACCTCCAGAAACTCTTGCTGCTCATCATCGAGTTTGGTACCAGCGAGCAACTCCGCCATGCCCAATACGCCATTCATGGGGGTTCTGATCTCATGGCTCATCATGGCCAGAAACTCAGACTTTGCCTTGGCGGCGCTCTCGGCCTTCTCCTTCGCCTCAAACAGTTCACGCTCGACCTGTTTGCGATCGCTAATGTCGCGCATCACCATGGAGAAGTAGTGTTGCCCACTCTTGGTGGCCTCATGCAGCACGATTAGCTGGTCAACTGTCATCATCCTGCCATCGATGGAGATGAGCTGGGTTTCGCCGCTCCAGGTACGGTTCATGTAGGCCGAAGGCACACCCTCGTTGAGCAGCTGATCGATCTCCGAAGCGGGGAAGATCCCGGCAAGGTTCTTGTCGGCGAGATCGTCGTCCAGGCTGTAACCCATGATCTCCCGACCGGCCCGGTTCATGAAT
>AASF01002055.1 GCA_000168735.1 Candidatus Endoriftia persephone str. Hot96_1+Hot96_2
GATCATCATCGTCATCCTCTTCTTCTACCTGCACTCGGTGCTCTGGTGGCTGGCGTGAGAAGAAAGAACGCCCGGTGATCTATCGCCGGGATGGCTCCTTCAGTTATCCGGTACGGGTGAAGCACAAAAAGCCGAACAGTGGCGTCCACTTCCGCCGCTTCAGCTGGTACTGGCGGGTCAACCACTGGGATGCTCGCCCTGTCGCTAATGTCGCTGGTCTTCAGCGGCATGGTAGTGATGTACCCCAACACCAGCTGGGCGATGATGGTAGTGCCACTCTTCGGCGGCCCCGAGCTGCTCAACGATCTGCACCACTGGGCCGGGGTGATCTTCCTGCTGACCATCTTTGGCCATGCCGCGGTGGTCTTGATGCGGCTGCTCAAGGACAAGGAGTTTGACTGGTTCGGCCCCGACTCATTGCTGCCCCGCTGGAGGGACTGGGAGGATATGAAGGGGCAGTTCCGCTGGTATTTTGGCAAGGGCAAGCAGCCTCGTTTCGACCGCTGGACCTACTGGGAGAAGTTCGACTACTGGGCGGTCTACTGGGGCGCCTTGGTGATCGGTGTCTCCGGCATCCTGCTCTGGTTCGCCGAATCAATCGGCCAGGTACTACCGGGCTGGATCTTTAACGTCGCCACCCTGGCCCACGGTCTGGAGGCGTTCCTGGCGGTGATGACCCTGTTCGTGGTGCACTTCTTTAACAACCACTTCCGCCCCGCCAAATTCCCGCTCGACACGGTGATGTTCACCGGCTCCTGGGATCTGGAAGAGTTGAAGGAAGAGCGCCCCGAAGAGTACGAACGGCTAAAGGCATCAGGCGAACTAGAGAAACACCTGGTTGGCGCCGCCCTCCATAACCTGGAACCGGGTCTCCCACCTGTTCGGCTTCACCCTGCTCGGCATCCGCCTGATACTGCTGATGCTGGTGGTCAATGGCTGTCTTACCCTGAGGTTTGTTTTGAAGGGGTCGCCCAGCCCCATCGCTTTTCCGCCATTTTTTGCGCAGTTTGACTCCGCCCCTGGCACAAAAGCGGAGTTTCAATCCGCGCTCCCGCAGGGGGGCGCGACCTACGCTTGCGGCTGATGCGCTTGTATGGTGATTTACTCATCATTATCACCTGATATCCATTTCACTGATTTTTCTAATTCACCGAAGGTAAAACTCTTGATTTCCGCACTGACAAAGTGACTAGAAATATGCTCGGCAAGTACACCTATTGGCGAGTCCGTTACAAAGGCCACATGAGATATCTTTTTATGATGCTCCTTTATAAATCTCATATGCGTTATCAATGCTGAAAATGAGTCCCAACCGGGGAATGACCTTACATGGATAATGATGCCATTGAATTTTCCTGATTTTTCTAGATATGGATCAATTATGCTGGCGGCATACTTGAAGTCTGCTTCAGACAATTCACCATCAGGTTCGAAAATTGCAATACTTTCGATTTCGTCTAGTTTTACGTTTAACATTAATATTCTCCCCTGCTCTTACAGTTCACCTAGCAACATAGTTCAGCCGACTACCAGAGTGGTGATTTTTTGTGCTTGAATAGCACAAAAAATCACCGCAAAGGTGGATCGGCTGTACCACATTGTTATGCCTAGCTAGACCATAGCTGAAACATTAATCCTCTAAGATTATTCCACTCAATTAGATTTTTTGTTTTGGGTTAGTGTCTATCACTGTATCTCCACTACAGAAGCTCATACAACCTGAACAGCTAGCCTTACCAAAAACATAACAAGCATGTCCGCTTTGGCTCTTACAGCAAAACTTCTTTTTAAGGTCAGTCTTTTTTTTCTTTTTCTTTTCTGCTGCCTGCGTTGGAGCATTAAATTTTTCTATCTGCTTAGTTGATAAATCACTTATTCTCTCTGCAGCATATGAGGATGTTGAGGCAACCGACAAGCTACCGATGACCAATAACATTACAAATGCATACTTCATTTTATATCTCCTATTAGTTTTAATGAATGCTGCCTAATTTAGGCGAATATAATCGTCATGACACGAGTTTGACGACAAAAGAAACTCACTATTCCTTTAACTACCCTTTTCTTCCTTGAACAGTAAACAACACTATGCCATTGAAAATTGGCCGTGCATATCGAGTTAATTAAATATGATAAACAAGCGCCGTTTATTCGCTCTCAGTTACTACATAAACCTCAAACAGCATAACGCCTGCTCAGCGGCAATTTAAAGTGGCACATTTTTTTCGGCAACAAAACAAGTGCCGCTTTAAATTGTCCGCTGGAGCTATTTGTTAGGCGCATTTCTAATAAATATTTACTTTTTTGTGTATCCACCTTAAGACTTGAAGCGAAATCTAGGCAGGCTGACTTTATAATACATTGCCAACAGCCGTGATATAAATATACTTAGTCCAGAAATAATTGCTGCTACCGTTATCTCTTGATCGAAATGCAAGAGCCCGATAAACAACAAAGAACCAACCCAGGATACTGTCGCATAAAGCGGGCTTAGAAATACGACGGGTGTTTCATTACATAGTACATCACGAAAAATACCACCCATAGTTCCTGTCATTACTCCCAGGAAACCTTGCAATAAAGCGGGGGCGCTCCAACCATAAGTGAAACCAACGTTCCCGCAACACCAAAATGTAGCTAAGCCTGCAGCATCAGCAACTAAAAAATATTTAGGCGACACCAATATTAGTCTGGCCGCCACAAAAATAGTGACCGCACTACCAAGCGAGGCAATAAAAAATATTTGATCATTGATCCGAGAATACATCTCGACCAAGAAGCATGTCACGTAATGAACCGCCCCCCAATCCTGTAGCAATAGCAATAATAATTACACCAAATAAGTCAAACTGTTTAAAGCCAGCTTTAAGAACACCTGAAGCCGACGAAACAATAACTGCAAGTAATGTTATCCAGTATAAATTTTCTAAAAGTGATGGCGTTGGATCTAATGTCATATTATTAATTATATTGTTTGTGCCTAACGTTTGGGCTCAGTGGCGTCAAAAAGTGGAGCGCAGTGGAGCTTTTTGACGTCCGAGTGCATTTGCCTGTTAGGCGGATTTTTACGGTGATGTACATTCATCGATCTCGAAGCGGCGCAGCTTATCTTCGCTCCGCGATGCGATGCTCGGATCCTCTGGCGTGGCTTTCCGAAGAGGTCCCGCAGTTCGTCTTTGGCCTCCTCGAGTCGATTTCGCTGAACCGTCGGAAGCTTAACCCCTGCCCGATTGATGTAGGACGCCAGCATCGACATCGCAGAGCGGAAACGGATCGGCCTTGCGGCGTCGACTGCGCTCAGCGGAGCGTTTAAGGGATTCAGCTATCCGCCTCGGGTCATCGTACGTGAATACGCCTGGCTCGAGATCGAGAGCATCGCTACTCTCGGTTACACGCTGCGACCACTTTTTCACCTTAGTCGAAGTCATTCTGGCGTGAATCTTCATGCCGCATAACGCCATGCCCACTGGACCTTGTATGGTTTTCAATCCGCGCCTCCACAGGGGGCGACTAGTGGAGAATTGTAATCGATATTCTCGATGCGTGTTTCAATCCGCGCCCCCGCAGGGGGGGCGACTTCTCGGCGTCATAGCTCATGGAGGCACCGAACCGGTTTCAATCCGCGCCCCCGCAGGGGGGGCGACCTCTCTTTGGTGTTCCAATCTAACTGTTGCTCAACGTTTCAATCCGCGCCCCCGCAGGGGGGGGCGACCACCGGAGCGCAGAAACTGTCAACCGGTTGCGCAGTTTCAATCCGCGCCCCCGCAGGGGGGGCGACTTCTCGGCGTCATAGCTCATGGAGGCACCGAACCGGGTTTCAATCCGCGCCCCCGCAGGGGGGGCGACCTGCCAATACGATTGGCCAGGCCTATCAGATGACCGGTTTCAATCCGCGCCCCCGCAGGGGGGGCGACTATACGTTGCGATTTGCTGTATAGCCAGCATCATTGTTTCAATCCGCGCCCCCGCAGGGGGGGCGACTGCTCCACAGTAACTATTGGAGCAGTAAGGTTTTTACCATACATTTCCGCGAAGCTGTTACTTTCTGGTGCACTCTCACTCTCTTGCTCAGGCACGCATCCGCTCATCATCAATAACGCTCTGTTTTCACTTTGTTTAAAGAGCCGCGCGAACCTGCCAGGCATTATCTGTCCGCTTGGGGTTCGCGCAGGAGGATCAGATGATCAGGGGGCCTTCTGGATCATAGCCGGCTTTGGCGCCGATATGTTCCACCCGCCTTTTCCAGTTGGCACCGAGCATAGTAGAAGCGCAGCGCTGTCCTGGTCGGTATCGATCTCTTCGATCAAGCGCTGTTTGAGCTGCACCCACTGGGCCGGGTCCACCAGACATTCGAAGACGGAGTATTGGACCCGCTGGCCATAATCCTGACAAGCCTTGGCAACCCGGCGCAAGCGACGGGGGCCATCTGGGGTTTCGGTGCGAACATCATAGGTGATGAGTACCATCATGACAGCTCTCCACTTCAGCGCCAGATGAAGGCGGGATAGGCATCGAGGTCACCACGTAGATAGCGGGCGAAAAGGCGCGCCTGGATATGGGGAATCAGACCAATCTCAAGCTCCTCATCCAGAAAGGGGTGGCGCAACCGATCGGCCTTTCTCTCCTGGTAAGCGACCAGCACCGCCTTGCGGGTCTCATCGTTCATCATCACCGCCCCATCCTCACTGGTTGTGAAGCCTGCCGGTTTGAGTTGACGCCGGTTGATCAGGCTAAGCACCAGTCGATCGACAAGAAAGGCGCGCAACTCCTCCATCAGTGTCGAGGGCAAGACCAGTGCGCCCCGGTCGATCACGGTGCAGTGTAGCCAACGGCCGGATCAAGACCAACCACCTCCAGCGCGGAGGCTATGTCATGGCGCAACAGGGTGTAGAGGAACGATAGCAACGCATTGAGCGGATCGAGGGGCGGCCGCCGGCTGCGCCCATCGAAACGAAAGGCCGGATCGGAATGGGTTATCAGATCATCGAAGACACCAAAATAGGCGCGGGCTGCAGCGCCTTCGGTGCCACGCAGGCTGTCGAGGCCATCACCCCGGCCCCACTACACTGCGCTGTAAAGCTTGGGCAGATGCGTCACCGCTGCCTGCAACCCTTGCGACACCCTCACCATCTGGACGATCACGCAAGGCGCGCTGTAAGACAGTCCGACTGTTGGCGATCTTGGTGGCGACCAGCACCGAGACAATACGAGCCGTGGCTGCATCATCATCAGCCTGGCGATACTGTTCTCGACGCAGCAGCACGTTGCCCGAAACTGGCCCATGCACCCGCGCCAGAAATCGCCCGCGCTTGGTAAGAAAGGCCAAGACCACCCCACGTTCAGCGGCAGAGCCCCATCAACGGCGCACTGGGCAGAAACCTGACCAAAGCAGACGATGGCGCCCAGGGTGTGGATCGGCAACCGCAGGCGGGTCTCCTGTTCGATCCGCACCAGCACATTCTCCCGTTCGCGGGCCAGCCACGCGCCCTG
>AASF01002054.1 GCA_000168735.1 Candidatus Endoriftia persephone str. Hot96_1+Hot96_2
CCCTTGATCACCGTTTATAGCGGTCGTTTATATATCAGGCTTTAGGATATTTTTGACTGATGGAGCAGACTGCGCTCTCCTTGCTGGCGCAGCTATGCTTCAATCTATGTGGTGGTCTGCCCTGACATTTTCTGATTGTAACCAAGGTAAGCAAAGATGAATCCCGAGAAGGTGTTGTTCGGTTTTTTTATCGTTCTTTCGTTGACACTTAATTTCGGTTTTTTTGTTGGGGAAATTGACAATCCCGCCCACCACCATGTCTATGAGCTGTTTGCTGTGATCGTGGTCAACCTGATCGCCACCGTGCTCAAGTTTGGCGACCGCACGCAGATGGGGGCGGTGTTGCTTGCCACAAGTCTGGCGGCGCTGCTGCAGCTGTTTGCAGGGGCGCTGGTCTGGGGGATTGCGGCTCATGTGACTCATGTTGGTTTGACCGCCGACGGTAATGGCGAGCATCGTCTCGGCTTTCGGGGGGGGCGTTACTGGCAAATGTTGTGTCGGTGGTGCTGTTAGTGATCGAGACGGTAATGCTGCGGCGCTGAGCCCGGGTCTACGCTATGAACAGCATTTTTTTCCTGGTGATGCGGCGCATGCGTGCGCCCTTGCTGGCCCTCATCTTTACCTACTCGGTGGCGGTGTTGGGGCTGGTGCTGATACCTGGCCAGGATGCCCGAAGGCAACCTTTGGCATATGGATTTTTTTCATGCCTTCTACTTTGTCAGTTCATGGCAAGTACTATTGGTTTTGGCGAGATCCCCTACGAATTCACCGATGCGCAACGGCTCTGGGTGACCTTCGCGATATTTTTTACCGTCATCGTCTGGCTCTACTCTATCGGTACCCTGCTCACTCTGTTTCAGGATGCCACTTTCCATCAGGCACTGATTGAACGGCGTTTTGCTCGTCGGATCCGGCAGATGCGGGAGTCGTTCTATCTGGTGTGTGGTTATGGCGAGACCGGTAGTGCGCTGATCAAGGCATTGACCGAACGAAACCAGCAGGCGGTGGCAATTGACATCAGGCAGGAACGGGTCAACCTGCTGGCGCCTGGAGAATCTGCGTCAATATGTGCCCGCCTTGTGTGGCGATGCACGTCTGCCGCTACATCTGACAGAAGCGGGACTTGATCATCCGCTCTGTTCCGGGGTGGTGGCGATTACCAACTCCAATGAAGCCAACCTGAAGATCGCTATCACCGCCAAGTTGCTACACCCTGACATTACCGTCATCTGCCGGGCCGACTCTCACGACATTGAGGCCAACATGGCCAGTTTCGGTACTGATTCCATTATCGACCCGTTCGACACTTTTGCCGTCCACTTTGCCACCGCCCTACAGTCCCCCGCTCTCAACCTGTTACAGGAGTGGCTGACTTCGGTGGCTGATGCCCCGCTTGGGGAGCCGATCTATCCGCCGCGGCATGGGCTCTGGGTGGTGTGCGGGTATGGTCGTTTTGGTAGGGCAGTCTTCGATCAGCTGCGCAAAGAGGGCATGGAAGTGGTGGTGATTGAGGCTACTCCCCAAGAAGACCGGGGAGCCGCCAAAGCCCTTCGTGATAGGGCGCGGTACCGAGGAAGAGACTCTGAGAGCGGCGGAGATCGAACGCGCAGTCGGTATCGTTGCCGGTACCGATAACGATGCCAACAACCTGTCGATCATCATGACCGCGCGGGCGCTCAATTCTGATTTGTTTGTCATCCTGCGACAGAATCGCAAGGGACAACGAAGCCCTGATCAAGGGCGGTGAAGGCCGATATGGTGATGCACTCGCAGTGCAATCATCGCCAATCGCATCCGGGTGTTGCTCGGTACCCCGTTGCTCTACGAGTTTGTGCAACTGGTGCTCTACGAAGAGGATAGCTGGGCCTGCGAGCTGGTGAGCCGGATTTCGGCGCTGGTCCAGCATCGGGTGCCGGATGTTTGGGAGTTGGCGATCAACCAGGAGCAGGCCTATGCGGTCGAACTGGCGTTGCGTGAACATCAGCGAGTCAATCTGGCAGAGATCATGCGCGATCCGGGCAAACGTGAACAGAGGCTGAGGTGTATTCCCCTATTGCTCATCAGGAATGATCAAAGGATCATGTTGCCTGCCGAATCACAACGGCTCGAGCCGGGGGACCGCCTGGCTGTTTTGTGGCTCGGGAGGTGCCCACGACCGGATGGAGTGGACCCTGCAAAATGAACACGCCCTCAGCTATGTGCGTGTTGGTGAAGCGCCGCTCCCAGGGGTGGCTGTGGCGCTGGATCCGCAACAGGAGAGAGGTATGAATCCGTTGCTTGAAAGGCTACTACAGGATCATCGCAACCTGACCCGACTGCTCGATCTGCTGGGAGCGCAAACTGGGATGCTCTGTCGGACGCGTCAGGATTCCAATTTCGATCTGGAGATCGAGCTTCTCGACTACATTGAGCACTACGCCGATTCAGTCCACCATCCAACAGACAGACGTGATCTTCAGTGGTGGCCCGAGGGGAAGGCGGGCAAGTTGCGCACTGTATTGGACCGTCTGAGCGAACAGCATGGTGAGCTGGTCGCCTTTACCCACCGTTTTCGGGAGACCCTGGAGGGGGTGATCCAGCGTGAGGTGGTGACGCGCGAAGAGTTGGTGATCCGCGGGCGGGAGTATGTGGCGCTACAGCACCCAGCATATTTCGATCTGGAGGAGCGAGTGGCGTTTCCCGGCCTGGAGGCGTGTATGAACGATGAGGATTGGCAGCGGGCTGCTGCCAGGGCGCTGATTCCGGATGATCCACTGTTTGGCTATCGGGACTACAATCGTTTTCGCAGCCTGATCGATTTCCTGTCGGCGAACGATGTCTCCGGTTGATTTGCATGGCCAACTGGCTCAGGCGGGCGGTTGTCAGTCGTGTTGAGTGACGCCGGGAATCTCCTCCGCCATCAACGGCAGTGAGT
>AASF01002053.1 GCA_000168735.1 Candidatus Endoriftia persephone str. Hot96_1+Hot96_2
AGCGGCCGCGAATCGCCCTGATCCGTTCACGAAACCCATTCAAGGGCTTTCAAAGATAGACTCAAAGTCAATTTTGGGGCGATAGAGTAACAATCAACTTGAAGAAATAGCCTCACTGGGTCGATGTTCTCCAGTCATTATTTCCTTCTCAAGACCACGGTGAGCATGGATACATCGAGCCAGACTTTGCAGACCATTTTTACTAGGGACGATCAGGGCACGCGCGTCCTGCAACGCGCTATCGGGCCTTTTCTAGTGGCAGAAACACTCGTCATCCACCTCCACGGCCAAGAAGAGCTCCAGGCCAGCTGGCGCCCCCTATACACCGGGGAGGAGCAACCCCAGGGACCAGCTGGCAACGGCAGCCTGGCCGAGGCCGCAGTTCAGGCCAAAGGCCGTCAAGTCATCGTTTTTGTGGCCCTCCGCTGAAATCACCTTAGCGCAGATGGATGCCCCCACTAGCAATCGTCAAGCGCCTGCTTGCAGGCGGTCCCCTATGCCATCGAAAACGCGCTGATCGAGGATGTGGCGACACTCCACTTCGCTATCGATACTCGTGCCGGATGGCAAGCAGATCAAGGTCGCCGTAGTGGCCCAGCGGCAGATGGACTACTGGTTGGAGAGTCTCGAAGACGCGGGCATCGAACCCAGCTACCTGCTATCCCGATTTCCTCGGCCTACCCCACACGCCTGGCAGTTGGACCGTCTATCTCGATGATGACCAGGTGCTGGTACGTACCGGCCTCAACACCGGCTTCCGGCGCCGACCCGATCAACTTTGCTGAGCTACTGCGTCTCAGCCTCGAAGAACACCAGGAATGGCCGCGCCGGAACAGATCGAATTCATCCAGCCGCCCAATCTGAGTTGCTGCGCCCTACTACGACCTGGCGCTGAGCAAGCTCGACTACCCTGCCACCACCACCGCCTTCGACGGCAACCTGATAGAGCTGATGGCCAAGGGGTTGGATC
>AASF01002052.1 GCA_000168735.1 Candidatus Endoriftia persephone str. Hot96_1+Hot96_2
TTGATCAAGGTGCAGAACCTCAGCTCCAAGCGGAAGGCTGCAGGCCCGGGTGATATCCGCCAGTCTAGTGCGGGCAGATTGAAAGCAGGATATACAGACACCAGGATTTTACTGGAGGGTGTTAGTAAGCAACCTCCTCAATGCCTTTTTCTGAGTGCTAACAGTATCCTGAGATTTAGCCGAACACAGCATTAGGATTAATTGTATTCAGAGGAAAATCGATGGCAATTTGAGATCAGCAGTCTTTCCCAGCAGCGCGCTGCAGGGCACCATTGACAGCGCATCCGCCAATCGTGCAAATCAACCATCAGAAACCACCCGGGCCACCCCTGGGCCGCCAGGCCGACAGCGTCAGCCTGACCAGTTCCGCCTCGCAGCTTCAACAGCTTGAGCAGAAGATCTCCAAGATGCCGGTCGTCGATGCCCAGCGCGTGGAGAGCACCCAGCGCTCCCTGGCCACCGGTAGCTACAAGGTAAACCCGGATGACTCAGCCGAAAATCTGTTGGAGATGGAACGTGCCCTGGCCTGATCCAAGGCCTCCTCATGGATAATCACCCCAAACTCCGGGAAAGATTCTCCCGCATCCTGCAGCGGGAGAGTGAAGCGACCGAGCAACTGCTGGCGCTTCTCAAGCAGGAGTATGCCTTGCTGAAAAGCACCGCCCCGGCAGAGCAACTGGAGGCGCTCAACCAGCAGAAGGAGCAGCAGATCCTCAACGTGGCCCAAGCCGTTGAGGCGCACAACCGGTTACTCCGCGAGTTGGGGCTGAACAACAATGGAGAAGAAACCAGGAAGCTGATCGAGCAGCTGGACGGCTCCGGGCTATTACAACAACAGTGGCAAGCGTTTCTCGAGCAGGTCGATGCCAGTCAGAAGCAGAACGGGATCAACGGCGGGCTGCTCACCCTCAGCCAGCGCCAGGCTGCACAGGGGCTCGATATCCTGCGCGGCATCGGCGAAAACCAGAAGTCCTACGGCCCCAGCGGCGAGTCCCGCAGCCACAGCCACTCGCACTCACTGGGTAAAGCCTGAGACTTCAGGTCGATTCAGTCGAGAAGTCCTAAGCCCAGTGACCTGAGGCGCGGCAGCTCCTCCGGCCGATCGAGATCCCACAGGGTCGGCAGTTCGCTCCAGCGCCATTCCCAGCCGCTCCAGACAGGCCCGCGTCAACTGCGCCACCTGATCACCACCCCACGGTGAGTGCCATGAAACAGGCATTCGGCACTCCGCTTCAATCCCAACAGCACATACCCCCCGTCCTCCGCCGGGCCGAGCACCGCATCGTCTCCTGCATGCAAGCCGCCCGAAGGTATCGGTCAACTGCTGCGGGGTAAGTGCCGGCGCATCGACACCGATCAAAATCACCCGCTGCTGCCGCCTCAACGCTTCCTCACAAGCATATGCCATGCGCTCACCGAGATCCTCTCCCTGCTGCCGGTGGAGCGTCACCCCCGGTAGGCTGGCAAAGTGCTGGAACAGCGGATGCGTGCTGTCTGGGGTGCACCAGAGCTCCACCGCACACGACAGCTCCCGACACACCATCCCGAGCAGCCGCTCCAGCAGCTGTTGGTAGAGCTGGCGCGCACCGTCCGCACCCAGCGCAGGGATCAGGCGGGTCTTCACCTCGCCGGCGACCGGCGCCTTAGCAAAGATCAGTATCGCTTCACCAACCGGCTGCATCTTCAACTCTGACTGGCGCCGATCGATCTGCAGACTATGGCAGCAGCATCAGTCGAGTGCCCCCGCCGCAACTGCTGCCCCTGCCCCCGCGGTGCAACCGTAGCAGTGCTCGGCAATCTGGATCGGCCTGCCGCGCAGATCCGTATCGAGCAGGGTGCTGAGGGTTGGTCTAGGACTATTCTCATCACTGATCGGCATATCGAGCATCTGGTTGAAGTCGCAATCATAGACCCGCCCCCTGCCAATCGACACTGATCAGAGAACGACACATCAGCTCTTGCAGGTTGTCTGGGCTAAATGATGGAACGCAGCAGGTCAAGATAAGTGTGAAATTCGCCCTTGGAGTGGAGCAAACTACCAAAAGCGCCGGATCGGCATTGTTGGTGATGGTGAAGAGTTGATTGAAGCTGATGCCGAAGCGCTCTGGCAACTGGCTTGCGATAGTCCGCCTCCAGCGGGCCCTGTGGCGGCGGCAGGCTCGGCCCAAGCGGATTGTAGACCAAGTTGAGTGACAGCCCACTTGCCGGGTCGCCATAACCCAGCTGATTGAGCTGTTTCAGACCGCGAATGCTGGCGTCATAGCTCCCCTTGCCACGCTGACTATCGACATTCTCCTGCAGATAACAGGGCAGAGAGGCGGGCCACCTCGACCCGGTTGGCGGCCAGAAACTCAGCCAACCCCTCCTGACCCGACTCTTCGAGCACGGTCAGGTTGCAGCGATCGATGACATGCACCCCCATCGGCCCGGGGCCTTGTCCACCAAGTAGCGAAAATTCGGGTTGAGTTCAGGGGCACCGCCGGTGAGATCCAGGCTCTGCAACTGCTGGCGGGAGAGAAACCGTAACACATCCTCCACCACCCCCCGCTCCATCTGCTCAGTCCTTTTGGGGCCGGCATTGACATGGCAATGCTGGCAGGAGAGGTTGCAACGCAGGCCCAGATTGACCTGCAAGGTCTTCAACTCACCACGCTCGATGGCGGGAAATGTGGTGGGCTGAAGTAGATGGGCCGTATTCAACATGGCAGTTCCGGTTCACAAGTGAAAAAGCTGGAGCCGCGCCCAACCACGACCGGCACGACATATCACAGGAAATACGCAACAAAGCGGCCGCCTGGATTCAGGCCGCTATTAGAGAGGAGTGAAAAAAAAACCGCAATAATTACCTGAGCAAGCCTCAATTCCGATGGAATAGAGCACTAGCTCAAGCGACGGCGCTGCCGGAATCTGAATAGGGCATAACCAAATAACAACAGAGGTATCGCCCATTTGAGCAGATAGGCAGCCTTCTCGATGAGATACCACTTCCAGGAATAGCCGGTGTGGCCGCTGGGGTAGATATGGTTATTCTCGGTGGACTGGTAGATCCCCGCCATGTAGGCCACATCCTGACAGGTCTTGGTCTTCAGGGGAGGGCTACAGTTGAGGATCGATGGCGCGTAGTATTCACTGACCAGTTCAGGCTGCTGTTCCAGAGTTCGCAGATCATGCGGGATGACAACCCCGTAGTCAGGATCGAGGATCCACCAGTCGCCGTTGGTGGTCTTAGCGGTCGCCACTACATGCTCTTCCAGTCCAACAATGCTCGACTCGATGCCGTTCTCTTCCAGCAATACCGCTAATCACCAGAGCATGCTGAGAGCAGAGCCCGGGATCCCTCGCTCCACCGGCCTTGCGCCAGTCGAAAAACTCATATTGACCGACCCGGCTCACTCCAGAGGTATCCCAGCGTCCACAAGATATAGTTTTCCCAAGGCGGCACATGGCCATGGTATCTGTATTTGGCATCATCGCTGTGCCAGAGGTGGGCGATAGAACCATTCACCAGTAGGTTCACGCGCTTGAAATAGGTTTCGATATCCTCACCGGGTTTGCGATCGGCCTGTGGCAGCATCTCAGCCAGTATCAGCTGTTTGTCACCTTTGAAATTGGCGCGAATATCGAGCAGCAGAATCCGGCTCCTCCATCGTGCTGAATAGTCCCGATCAGATTAACCAACAGAAGCAGCGCCCCCAGGACCAGGGGCAGCAGTAGCATCGATGCTGAGGCGCTTCATCAATTCATCTGCATTGGGTAGTGAGTCGTGCGGAACGTACGGAAACCGAGTTTATCCCATTCATGGTGTCTGGTGTGAAACAGCAATCTGGCGGACCTGCCATTTCCGTGACGCCGGTCACCCCTCATACAGGCTTGGCATCTCCAAGACCGCCGCCCAGTGGTGTT
>AASF01002051.1 GCA_000168735.1 Candidatus Endoriftia persephone str. Hot96_1+Hot96_2
GAATCCGTAGCAGCACATGCTCGCCCTCCCCATCGGGTGCGAAGCCGAGCTGCTCATCCACCTGGAAATCATCCGCAGAACTGCGGATCAGTCCGGTGCCGAGGGGCCTACCATTGGCACAGGGCATCTCCTGCAGCAGCCGGCAAAAAGGAGGGATCGAACCGTTCACTCTTGCAGCAGAGCGACCGCATAGGCGGCGATCCCCTCCCCGCGGGCCAGTGAAGCCCATCCTCTCGGTGGTGGTCGCCTTGACGCTGATCTGGTTGACATCAATCTTCAGGTCATTGGCGAGATGCGCACGCATCTGATCGATATAGGGCAGCCCAGCCTGGGCTGCTGGGCAACCAGGGTCGAATCCACATTAGCAATCTGAAAACCGGCCAGATGCAGCCGTTCCACCACCTGTCGCAGCAAGATGCGGCTGTCGATACCCGGCGAACTCCGCCGAATTATCGGGAAACAGCTTGCCGATGTCCCCCTGCGCCGCCGCACCAAGCAGCGCATCACAGAGCGCGTGGATCAGCACATCTCCATCAGAATGGGCCTGCATGCCCAGCTCATGCGGGATCTCCACCCCACCCAGCACCAAACGTCGCCCCGCCGCAAAACGGTGTGCATCATAGCCTTGCCCAATGCGCATGCCTCGCCCCCGATATTGAATTTAAAGAGTCAACCGTCCCAGACGCTAACGATGCTGAGAGGCGGCATTGTAACGAGCCAACCGCCGCAGCCCAACCGAACACCCCTGCTCAATCCCTGCAATGATCAACAACATGGCTAGATCACTCTCTGTCGCCCGGCCTTTAGATTTAAAAGAATTCAACCCGTTGTGGAAGCTGCCAGACAGAGTGGCGCCTCACATCGCCAGCGAAGCGATTGTCGAGCACCTGGTGGATGGCGACAGCGTGATCAAAGCGGGCAGTCAGAGCAGCGAGATCACCTTCCTGATGCAGGGTGAGGTCGAGTTTGTCCAGCAAGACGGCAAGCGCGCCATCTACACCGCAGACTCAGAGCGCTGCGCCTATCCGCTCTCGGTCAGGATCCCCCACCAATACGACATCACCGCGCGCGGGGCAATCACCATCCTCAAGCTGGAGCGCGACATCGTGCTCAGCATCAGCAAACTGCCGGATGACAGCAGCGAGATGCAGCCTGGCCGGATCGAGTTGAAAGAGTCGGGCGGACCAGAGGCGAAGCTCTACTGGGAGCTGTTCGAGGCGACCAAGTCAGGCAAGCTGCAACTGCCCTCGATGCCCTCCATCGCCACCCGCATCGCCAAGGTAGTCAATAACGCCGACACCGACAGCAACGACATCGCCCGGGTGATCCAAGCCGATCCCACCATCGCCGCGCGCCTGATCAGCGTCGTCGAATAGCGCCGCCTACCGCGATCGCTCGAAAGATCAACAGCCTGCCCCGACGCGATTACCCGCCTGGGCCACAACGTAACCCACAATCTAGTCATCAGCTTCGCCCTGGCACACCCTGGTTCCACAGCAGCTTCAAAGCCCTCAATAATAAGCTGCGCTCGACCTGGCAGCACAGCTGTTATGTCGCCCCGGTGTGCCACGAACTAGGCCGCATCACGCCAGGCATGAGCCCCGACCGAGCTGCTGCTGATAGTGGCTGGTACACAACATCGGCACCCTGCCGATCATCAACGCCTCCCGCGGCTAACCCCCAGAACTGATCGACAATCCACAGCTGCTGGATCAGACGATCAACAACCTGCGGCACGAGATAGGTGCGATGGTGCTGCGCAAGTGGGTGCTTCGAGAATGATTTTGTGCAGGCCGCACTACACGCCGACGACTGGATGCGCGACCCTCAGGAGAAGCCGGACTACACCGACCTGCTGCTGATCGCCCGCCTGCACAGCTATGTGGGCAGCCCGCGCATGGAGCAGCTGACAACGCCTCGATCTGCTGCCGGGCATACCACAAGCTCGCCCTGGGTCGGCTGAACCCGCGCCATTCGCTGGCGATCTTGCAACACGCCAAGGCCGAGATACGCGATCTGAGCCAGATACTCTCCAAACAACTGAGATAATACGCAGATAGAAGGCCGCCAGAGGGAGATCCTCCGGTCGGGTAATCTTGATGTTGTCGGCATGGCCCTCCACCATCCGCGGCCGAAACCCCGCCAACTCCATCGCGCTGGCATCATCGGTCACCAGCGCCCCTTCTATCAAGGCGTCAGAGAGCGCCTTTTTCATCAGAGCCAAACCAAAACATCTGGGGTGTGTAGGCGCGCCAGAGCCCCTCGCGCGGTACTGTTGCCTCCACCTGATTGCCGGCGACAACGCGCTTCACTGTATCGTGTACCGGCACCCCGAGCAGTCCACCTACCGGATCGTCCTGCAACTCATCCAGCAACAGATCGAGATCCTCACGGCGAAGGCAGGGACGCGCCGCATCATGCACCAGCACCCAGTCCCGATCCTGCCGCCTGCGACGCCAGTCGCTCCAGCCCATGCAGCACCGAGTGACAGCGCTCCGCACCGCCCGGGGGCGCGCAACAGCCCGGGGGTGGTTGCGACAACCGATCGTCTCCCACCAACCATCATCTTCAGACAATGCCCACGCAGACTCCATCGATTCGCGGATGCTCAAGAAAAACGTTCAGGGTATGCTCGATCACCGGCCGGCCGTTGAGCGGCAGATACTGCTTCGGCACCGCACTCGCCATGCGCCGTCCAACGCCGGCGGCGGGCACCACCACCCAGCATCGCTCATTCACTCACAACCCCCTCGTCGCTCTGGATCACTTGGTAAAAGATCTCGCCTGACTTGATCATGCCCAGTTCGCTGCGGGCACGCTCCTCGATCGCCGCCTTGCCTGCTGCGCAGGTCATCCACCTCTGCCTGCAGTCGGCGGTTGCGCTCACGCAGCCCGGCCAGCGCCTGCTCCTGACGGGCAATCTCCTGCTTGAGATTGTTCACCTCCGCCAGGCTGCCCTCCCCCACCCAGAGGCGAAACTGGAGAAACAGGAATAGAATCGCCAACACCGCGATCAGGATACGCATGGTCTGAGCTGATGATCAGTTGATGGGTTTGGAACTCAAATCAGCCGCAAAGCGAACTGACATCGGAGAAACTTTAATCGCACCGGGCGTGCAGGGGAAGCAGCAAATCACCCCCCCGGATATCCGGGGGGGCAGGCAGGCTCAGAACTGGATGGGGAAGGCGTCTCTACCGGCGTAGACCGCCTCGTCGCCTAGCTGATCCTCGATACGCATCAGCTGCGTTGTACTTGGCGACCCGGTCAGAGCGCGACAGCGAGCCAGTTTTGATCTGACCGGTGGCGGTGGCCACCACCAGATCAGCGATGGTGGTGTCCTCGGTCTCACCGGAGCGATGCGAGATCACCGCGCTGTAACCGGCGGCCTTGGCCATGTCGATGGCGGCCAGGGTCTCGGTGAGTGTGCCGATCTGGTTGACCTTGATC
>AASF01002050.1 GCA_000168735.1 Candidatus Endoriftia persephone str. Hot96_1+Hot96_2
GATCAAAAATGCTCAAGAGGCGACCGCCGATGATGGTTTTGTGCGCCTTGCAGATGGACGAAAAGGGTGGAGAACTGTGGGTCACGATCAGTGACAACGGCTCGGGAATGGAGGCCGGTTTCATCCGTGACAGGCTGTTTCAGCCCTTTGAGACGACAAAAGGTAACGCGGGAATGGGCATTGGTGTCTATGAAAGCCGAGAATTTATTCGCAGTTTGGGGGGAGTGATCACAGTTGAGAGTGAGGTGGGAAGAGGAACAGTATTCACGCTTAGGCTTCCTGGGCGGTAATGTCCAGCCGTCCCCGGACGGCATGCGATCGGGCGCAGTGGCGGAACGCTCTAGGGACCTGAAGCGAATAGGGAATCGAGATGTTAAGACCACTTCTAATCGTTGAGGATGATCCGGGTCTGCAGAGTCAGCTGCGCTGGTGTTTTGACTGGCTATGACGCCAAGATTGCTGGACACCGGGAGTCAGCCATTGCGGCGCTGAGGCGTTTCACTCCCCCGGTGGTGACCCTCGATCTGGGGTTGCCGCCCGATCCTGCCAACGTCAGCGAGGGGCTGCTTACACTGAAACAGATCCTCTCCCTCGCACCCCATACTAAGGTTATCGTGGTGACCGGCAACGATGACCGGTTGAATGCGCTGAAGTCACTCGAATTTGGCGCCTATGACTTCTACCAGAAGCCGATTGACCCGGAAGTGCTGAAGGTTATTATCGATCGGGCCTATCAGCTCTATGAGTTGGAAGCGGAGAATCGTGCCTTTTCCGCCCAGCAGAGGATGACCCCACTCGATGGGGTGATTGCATCGAGCACCGAGATGATCTCCGTCTGCCGGGTGATCGAGAGGGTGAGCCCAACCGATGCAACAGTGCTGCTGCTGGGGGAGAGTGCCACCGGCAAAGAGGTGTTGGCGAAGGCGGTCCATGACCTGAGCGACCGTTCGGAGAACAAGTTTGTTGCGATTAACTGCGCCTCGATCCCTGAGACTTTTGTTGGAGAGCGAGCTTTTTGGCTACGAGAAGGGCGCCTTCACCGGAGCAGCCAAGCGTACCCTTGGCAAGATAGAGACCGCTACCGGTGGCACCCTGTTTCTGGATGAGATCGGTGACATGCCGATTGGCCTACAGGCGAAGCTGCTCAGGTTCCTCCAGGAGCGAGTCATCGAACGAGTGGGTGGACGTGAAGTAGTGCCGGTCGACGTGCGCGTAGTCTGCGCCACCAACCGTAATCTGGAGGAGATGATCCAGAGCAGCGAGTTTCGCGAGGATCTCTTCTATCGAGTCAGCGAGATCACCATCAATATCCCGCCGCTGCGTGAGCGTGAGGGGGATGCGGTGATGCTGGCTTGGGCGTTTCTGGCGAAATTTGCATCGCAGAATTCGAGCAAGGTGCGCGGCTTTTCCAAAGAGGCGCTGCAGGCGATCGAGAGCTACTTCTGGCCGGGCAATGTGCGTGAGATGATGAATAAGGTCAAGCGGGCGGTGATCATGGCTGAAGGGTCGCAGATTACCCCAGAGGAGCTGCAGTTGAGTAGTGGCGGTGAGAATCTCCTGCCGTTTAATCTGCGTGAGGTGCGCGAGCGGGCCGAAGCCAAGGCGGTGGAGCGCGCATTGAACTATGTTGAAGGGAATGTCTCGAAGGCGGCCGAGTTGCTTGGGGTGAGTCGGCCGACACTCTATGACCTCGTGAACAAGCATGACCTCAAATAACCTTGCCGAAACCGGTGCGAGGTTTTTTTGGAACGGGCAGGCACTGTTGCTGGTGTCTGCTCTGCTGGTGCCGTTTGTTGCTTATTACCCTTCCCTGGAGCGGCTGGTTGAGCTCTGGTCGGATAAGGGCTCTGTCCTCTCCCACGGCTTTCTGCTGTTTCCCATCTCACTCTATCTCTTCTACCAAGCGCTTCGGCAGACGGCGCCGGGATTGCGCATCCAGCCCAGCCTGCTGGGTATTTCGTTCCTGCTGGGTGCGACATTGCTCTGGCTGCTGGCCGGGCTGGTCTACATCGAGTCGGTGCAGCAGGCGGCGTTCGTGTTGGTTCTGCTCGGGGTTGTTGTGAGTCTGCTGGGGGTGCGGCAGGCGCTCCCGTTCTTCTTTCCGATTCTGCTGCTGCTGAGTGTGGTGCCTGTCTGGCAGGTATTGACCCCCTATCTGCAGACCGCGTCGGCTATTGTCTCGGCACAGCTGCTTGATGTAACTGGTTTCACCACGGTGCGCGAAGGCTATCTGATTCTTATCCCTGACGGTGTTTTCGAAGTGGAAGAGGGGTGCAGTGGACTCAAGTATCAGCTGACGGCGGTTACTATCGCGTTTCTCTATGCCAAAGTGAACGGTTTCAACCTCAGGCAGATGTTGATCTACGCCGTGATCGCCTCGGGGATGGCATTCCTAGCGAATATTGTGCGGATCTATAGCGTGGTGGCAATTGGCTACTTTACTGGCATGCAAAACCCCGTGGTGCAGGATCACGATACCCTGGGGTGGGTCGTGTTCGCCCTCTTCATCTTCGTACTGCTGGTCTATCTGGGACGCCTGTTTCCGCCACAGGCGGAGAAAGAAAGCTGTAGATCCAGAGGCTGATGCACCGGTTGCCCTGACGCGATGGCCTGTGCTGGGTGGCGTGGTACTGGTCAGTATGCTCGGACCTCTGCTGGCCTTGGCCTACAGTGTTTCAGCAGAGACTGCGGACAGCCTTCGCTGGCGGCTGCCAGAGCAGGTCGGTGACTGGCAGTTGCAGGCCCGCCGCCTGACTCAGGTGGCAACCGAAGTGGCAGCAGGGGCGATCTGGGTGCTCCAAGGGCGTTATCTGTCGCATCAGGATAGCGTGGATCTGTTTATCACCCACTTTGAAAAGCAGGCACAGGATAAAGAGGCGGTTCACGTCGACAACAAGATTTTCAGTGGAGAAAGGTGGGCCCGTGTGTCACGCCAGCAGCGGCAGGTTGTGCTGGCGGATGGCAGTCACCTGCCAGTGGAGGCGTCGCTGATCAAAGGCGGCGGGCAGGCCTCGCAGCGTCTGGTGTGGCGATGGTATGGTACCGCGGGGCACCGGGTGGCCAGTGGCAGCAGAGCCAAGCTCTGGAATCTCTATGGAACCTTGACCGGGTCGCCGGCTATCTCAGTCGTGCTTGTCAGTACACCGGTGACGTCAGAGCAGCAGGATGCTGAAGCCGTGCTGATGGCGTTTTTGTCGCAGTTTGTGACAGATGTAGAGACAGCACTTTCCCGTTGACCCTGAAGACAGACTCGATTTTGATGGACCCACAATCGCTTTTAGCCAGGGGAAGTTAGCAAGATGAAGTATAAAAACCTCATGCAGATGCGCGGCAGGCCGGTTGCACTGGGCGGCTGTGGTTTTGCTGGTTTTTATCACTGGATGTAGCGGTGGAAATGAAACGGAGCGGATGGCAAAGGCTGGTGAGCATCTGCAGAATGATGAGCCTGCCAAAGCGATCATCGAGCTGAAAAATGTCTTGCAGAGCAACGCCTCGAATGATCAGGCGCGCGTTATGTTGGCCGACTCTTATCTCGCAGTCGGGGATGGGAAGTCAGCGGAAAAAGAGCTGAAGAGGGCGGCCGAATTGGGTGTTCCAGAGTCAGATCTACTGTCTCGAAAGGCACAGGCGCTACTCGCGCAGCATCAGTATGACAGAATTCTGGAAGAGCTGGATCCACAGCAGATCTCCGGAAGTGACAGGAAATATCTGTTGGTGGCGTATGCTGAGGCCCGTTTGGCAAAAGGGGAGGAGGCTGAGGCGGCGTCCCTGCTGGAAGCGGCGTTGGGTATCGATCCGGCCTTTCCCAAGGCATTGGTCGGCATGGCGCGGATCAATGTCATGCGGGAGAATCTGGAGACGGCTGTCACACAGTGCCAGAAGGCCGTATTGCAGGATCCAGGCTTCACTGAAGGTTATCTCGTGATGGGGGCGATCCATTTTCAGCGGTCAGAGAGTTTGATACGGCTGAGATCGCCTTTGAGAAGGCGATGGAGTCGCTGAGCGAGCTCATTTTTCTCCAAGCAGCATTTCGCTGCTCATGTCTCGTTGATCCAGACCCTGCTGGCAGAGAAGAGGCTTGAAAAAGCCGCGACGCGGGATAGCGGCGTTTCGAAAGATCCTCCCGGAACATCCGATCGGAGCCTATTTTTCCGGCCTTCATCACTTTATGGTGGAAGAGTATGAGGCGGCTGAGGGCGAGTTGAAACAGGTCATAAGCGCTTCGCCAGATCATCTTCCCACCCTGCTGCTGCTTGGCTCTGTTCATTTCGCCAGACAGAACTATGAACAGGCAAATGCCTATCTTAGCCAGTATGTGAATAAAGTCCCCAATCACCTGCAGGCAAGAAAACTGCTGGGTATGACACGCCTGAAACTCAACCAGCACGAGAGTGCTCTGGAGGCACTTGAGCCCGCACTGGATAATGCCGGTGGGGATGTGGAAATCCTGAAACTGATCGGTAATGCCGCCAGCCGTTCGGGGGATCACCTCTCAGGCACCCGGTATCTGGAACAGGCGGTGAAGGCTGATCCGGGAAACAGCGCGATTCGAGAGGAACTTGCCAAGGCCTATCTGCGCAAAGGCTCAATTGACCAGGCGATCGAGGAGTTGGAGACGCTGTCGGATGCCGATCTGCCAAAAAATCGGCTGATGCTGATCTATGCTTATCTGAGAAAAAAAGAATTCAGTGAGGCGATTAAGCTGACCGACGAACTGACTCGCTGAAACTCCCAACTCGCCGATGTTGACGACCCTAAAAGGCACGTATTCATGTGATGCAGGGTAAACGGTTGACAGGACGTACGCAGTTGCTACAGGCCCTGACAATTCGAGCCAGGCTATCTTCCAGCCCATTTCGCGCTGGCCCGGTTTGAGCTTGAGGGGGGTAGCTTGGGGAGTGCAAAGAAGCGATTCAAAAAGATTCTTGAGCTGGATGCCAGGAACGTGACTGCCATGCTCGGCCTGTCGCAGATTGCTGATAAGCAGGGAGACCAGCAGCAGGCGGAGCAGTGGGTGGAGCGGGCGAGAGAGGCAGATCAGAACGCAACTTTACCGCGCTATATCCTGGCAAGGCACTATCTAAAACGAGGCGAACGCAGCAAAGCCAATGCGATTCTTGGCGAGCTCGAACGTATCAATCCGGACAACCCTGTCTTCCTCCTGTTGATGGGCAATTCGAAGATGCAGGCCGGTGACTATGCCGGTGCTTCCCATTATCTTTCGATGCTGGTCCGATAAGAACCCACAGTCGATCTCAGGCTATCTGGGGTTGGCCGGGGCGGAACAGAGGATGGGGCGGCTCTCCAGCGCCAAACACGTACTGGAGAAGCTGCTAGAGATCCAGCCCGACAATGTCAGAGGCAAAGTTA
>AASF01002049.1 GCA_000168735.1 Candidatus Endoriftia persephone str. Hot96_1+Hot96_2
CGATATGGTGGGAGCGGGGGTGCTTGTCCACCACTACCCAGGTCTTCTGGAAGCGATCGCCATCACCGGCCAGCCCGCCCGTGACGATGACCTTTTCCGGCAGGTTCTCAGAGAGTCCCTTGACGAGTTCCGAGCCGTTGACCTTCAGGCCGTCGGAGAGCACGAACACTCCCTTGAGGTCCGGTGCTGACAATGATTGCGTTAGATGTGTACCCGCCTTGAAGGAGGCATGGGTATCGTCGATTTCACGCACCGCACAGCGCAGTTTGGTATGGGTGAATCTGAGCACAGCCACGGAGAGGGTGTGATCGCTGAGCGTGGGGCCGAGGATCTCGCCCGCCGTTGAGCAGCCGATCCAGATCGCCTGCGGAAAGGCTGTGCGAAGATTATCCATGCCCGATGCCAAGGCATCGATGTCTGATGTGCCGAATAGGATCAGCCATGTCTGGTCGGAGTCCAGAGCGGGATCTAACGGCTTATCCCATCCACGGTCAGGTGAATACTGATAGGTGGAGAGTTGCATGGGAAATTCTTCTGTATGGGCCTCAATATCCCTGTCTGCGCGGGCGGGAATGCGAGCATCTGCCCTGAGTGCCTGTCTCACAAAGGCGGCGTCGCTTGGGTGATTCGCTGATGGAATGAAGGTATTACGGAAGGACGAAGGGGTTCAAGATGCGATGACGAACGTTGCGCTGGTCGCTCTGGGTTGTTGTGGAAAGTGGTCCGGCGAGGTAACAACCACAGTGAAAAATAGGGGAGGGAAGAGTTGGTGGTAGGGCAAAAAGGACAGACCATGTTTTCATTTTAAAAGCGTGGTTTGCCTCTATTCTGGCCATCAATCGAGCCTGATCTAAATGGCACTAAGTTAAACTTCTTTTGCACGAAGCTTGTATCTGGATAAGTAACGTTGCAAAGGGGGCCAGCTATTGATGGGTCATGCTAAATACCCTTAACTTAGTGCCATTTGAGTCTGGCTCCATTGATTTCTTGTTCACATTTATTTCTTCAGCATGTAAAAGCTGCGCTTGCGTCCTGTATTCTGGGAAAAGCTGCCTGCAGCACCTGTTTTATTATTTTTTTCTCCAGAAATACCCTTCGTAGTATTGCTCCCATATTGCCAATAGGATTGGATTGACGCAAGAAAGTGATCTTATGATCACTATCATTACAGGATCCATTGTAGACGCGCGTCGTTGGCTCGTTGCCTATTATCGTACCACTGAAATTATTTGCCGCCAGCTCCAACGATGTGAATTTCTAAATTGAAACCATTAGCAATCAGATCCCAGGTGCCAGTGCAATCAAAGGCTTGAGCGTTGGCAGGCAAAAGCAAAGAACGAGTAGCGAAATAATCAGTGTCTTTTTTTCATGGCCTTTCTCTTTAACTTGGATAGGAATGGATGGGTTGAGTGACAGGCTGTGCCCGTCCTTTTATAATCAGGCCACAATTTCATATAATTAAAGAAACTGTGGTCTGTCCCCTAATTATGCCTAGCTAATCAATCGATTGGGCTTAAGTCAGTGCCATTCTGGTCTGTCCCCTATTGTTTTCTATGGGTTTTTTTGATTGAGTCTTTATTTGTTTGGCGTACGCCGACCAGGCTGAGTAGGCCAGTGATCAGAAGGGCTAGACTTGCAGGTTCCCGGCACTCCTGCCGTGTATGAGAAATAATCCCACTGGGTCACGTTCGCGCTGCCAGTGTTATTGCCAAAAACAAGCTGGCCTGGCGGAAGCCCAGTATTGCCAATTATGGGGCGCGTTAATGCAAGTAGGTCGTCAATAAATAGCTTAATTATGTCACCTTGGCCGATTATTTCATAAGTATGGAATTCAGATGTGTCGATACTAAACATGAGCTTTGTAAGTTGGTTATTCTGGTAGGTGCGTGTAAAGCCTACTTCGTCAGCATAAACACCAAATATTTCATGATTGGTTTTGTCATCTATCCAGATGCCAGCGGGGTCTACATTCCATTGAGGCTCTTCTGATGCAACTAGTCGCATTCTGGTTTTGACAGTCCATCCAGCGGAGTGATCTACATTGGCAAACCAATTGCCTGGGTCTCGAAATGAATAAAAGCCTAGGGTAGGGGTGGAGATAGTTAAAATCCCGTTGTTTACAAATGAAAGGCCCTGATTTGTCGTGTCTTCAGACACAATCCACCCTTCATCTGTTGGATGTGTATTCATGTTCAAGGTTACTTGTATCGCCTGAGCTGCACCGGCAGTAAACATGAGGGCAGTGCAGATGCAGCCGCTAATTATGGTGCGTTTTGTGTTTTTCATCTGTATTTGGTCCTCTTTGTGTTGATTGGCTGGTCTGATCTGAGAGGGGCTCGATTTTCTGTAATGTAATCAGACGGCAATTATGGTTGGTTTTGTTTTAATGATTATCCAATACTATATATTGTCTTCAGTAAATGAATGCGGGGCAGCCCACGGCTTCGCTAGAAGTCTGGACGCTGTGGTTTGTCCCCTATTCTTGATC
>AASF01002048.1 GCA_000168735.1 Candidatus Endoriftia persephone str. Hot96_1+Hot96_2
GATCCAGACCCCCAGGTCGGGACCGATCACCGGCACCGCCGAGAACAGGTCTGACGATAACCATGCGCACCCCAGTAAGACATCTGACCCCAGGGCAGCAGGTAGCCCATGAAGGCGGTGGCCATCATCGCCAGGTAGACAATCACACCGAGTGACCCACAACAGCTCACGCGGCTTCCGATAGGAACCGTACATCAGCCCGCGAAACATGTGCAGGTAGATGACGATGAAGAACGCCGATGCGCCGGTGGAGTGCATATAGCGGATCAACCAGCCCCACTCCACATCACGCATGATGTATTCGACGGAGGCAAAGGCCAACCCCGCGTCGGGCTTGTAGCTCATCGCCAGCCAGACACCGGTGAGGATCTGGTTCACCAGCATCAGCATCGCCAGGGAGCCCATGAAGTACCAGAAGTTGAAGTTCTTCGGTGCGTAGTATTGCGCCAGGTGCTCGTTCCACACCTTGGTCATCGGAAAACGATCGTCGATCCAGCCGACGAAGTTCTGCATCATGCTCATCAGGAAGCACCTCCATCAGCACCGATCTGAATCCTGGTATCGGAAAGGTATTGGTAAGGGGGAATCTCCAGATTCTTCGGAGCCGGCACGCCCGCGTAGACGCGGCCAGCCAGATCGAAGCGGGAACCGTGGCAGGGGCAGAAGAAGCCACCTTTCCACTCGGCACCCAGATCCGCCGGCGCCACATCGGGGCGGTAGGTCGGGGAACAACCCAGATGGGTACAGATACCGACCGCCACCAGATATTTCTCCTTGATGGAGCGGGCGGGGTTCCTTACAGTAGTCGGGTTGCTGGCCGGTATCATCGGAGGCGGGATCCAGCAACGCAGCATCCAGAGTCGGCAGGTCCTTCAGATTCTGTTCCGTGCGATACACGACCCAGACCGGCTTACCGCGCCATTTGACGCGCATCATCTGGCCGGGCTCCAGCTTGCCCGATATCGGCCTCTACCGGCGCACCAGCCGCCTTCGCCTTCTCGCCTGGGGGACCAGGCCCGCCAGAAAAGGATAAACCACGAAGCCGGCGCCAACCGCCCCGACTGCACTTGTCGCGAGCGTAAGTGTACGCCGCTTTCCCAAATCCACGCCATCTGCGCTCATTTTTTACTCCCCGAGTTTCTGGACGAACCACCAATACCCTTGTGCCACAAGGGCAGCTCGGCAGCCCCGCCCGTTCAGGACATTAGAATATGCTGAATAAACCCCCAAAAATTGACCGCGCATTCTCCAACATGCACCGCGACAGGTCAAGGCTGGACGCAGGTAAATCCCGAGTAACTTCTGTTCTGTATCAACGACATGCCACTCCACCCAGGCCTGCTGCCAGGCGGGCACACCTATCCCCATTCCGCCGCCAAGGAGGCCAAGCAATCAGTATGTTAGGACTCTTTAAAGTACCAACCAACACCCTCAGCCAAGAGCTCACGCTGGGGCTATCGATATCGATAAAACTCAACTCCAGCGCAAATCGTTCTGCCAGGCAGCTCGCCCAACGCCTGCACGCCATAACGCTCAGTGGCATGATGCCCAGCGGCAAAATAGTGGATC
>AASF01002047.1 GCA_000168735.1 Candidatus Endoriftia persephone str. Hot96_1+Hot96_2
TCAGGGAAGACAGGAGGCGTTCCCTCCAAGCTGGTCGTAGTCGGACTGCTGAGAATTGCACGTAGCAGATCGCGTGGGGTCTCCGCCTCAGCGAAGCTCTGCTCAGGCAGGCTGACGCCGAACTGGCGTTCCAGACGGGCGACCAGTTCCAGCCGTCCCAGGCTGTCGAAGCCCAGATCCCGCTCCAGATGAGAGTCGAGTGTAGGCGGCCGCCAAGCTGTTTGTAGAGGATGGAGTTCTCTGGCTAGGGTGGCGATGATCTCCAGTAGAGGAGTGGCCGCGTGTTTTTCTGAGTGGAGCTGTTGTGGTGCTTCCATGGAGGGGGCCAATTTTATGACTACTTATGACTATATAGCAGAGTCGGATCGACCCCGTTTTACGGTAGAATCTCGCCGTTTCCGGCTGTTTTCCACTGTGCTGCCCCTGTGACCATAGCCGACAACCAAAACTTCCCCAGCCCTGAATCGATTGGGAGCAAATGCATGCTGGGCGGACCAGCCACAGCTTCCGCCGGCGTTTGCGTGGTCTGCAGCAGCGGAAGAATAACAACCAGCCCTACGATCAGGGGCTGCTCAAGCTGCGCCGGGATATGGATCGCTCAAGTCTGAGCGCCTTGCTCAGCGACAAGAGAGCCCTGCCGACCCCCGAATTCCCGGCCCGGAGCTGCCGATCACCACGCGTCTCGATGATATCCGCAAGCTGATCGCGGAAAATCAGGTGGTGGTGCTGTGTGGTGAGACCGGCTCCGGCAAGTCGACCCAGTTGCCGAAGATCTGTCTCGACTTGGGGCGCGGTGTGGCGGGCTACATTGGCCATACTCAACCGCGGCGCATTGCGGCGCGCAGCCTGGCGGCGCGGGTGGCCGCCGAGCTGGGCAGCGAGACAGGCCATGCGGTGGGCTACAAGGTGCGCTTCCATGATCATGTGGGACCAAATTCCCATGTCAAACTGATGACAGATGGCATTCTGCTGGCGGAGATCCAGCAGGACCCCTATCTGAATCAGTACGACACCCTGATCATCGATGAGGCCCACGAGCGCAGCCTGAATATCGATTTTCTGTTGGGCTACCTGCAGCAGCTGCTGCCGAAGCGTCCCGACCTGAAGCTGATCATCACCTCAGCCACCATCGACCCGGACCGCTTCGCCAAACACTTCCGCGATGCGCCGGTGATCGAAGTTTCCGGCCGCACCTTCCCGGTGGAACTGTACTACCGGCCGCTGGAGGAGGAGGGGGGCCCATGAGCGGGAGCGATCCGATGCAGCAGGCGATTGTCGATGCGGTGGATGAGCTGTCGCGTATCGATCGTGGCGATATCCTGATCTTTCTCAGCGGCGAGCGAGAGATCCGCGAGACCGCCGAGACCCTGCGCAAGCACAAGCTGCCGCTGACCGAAGTGCTGCCGGCTCTACGCCCGACTCGGCCCCGCCGACCAGGCACGGATCTTCAAACCTCACGGCGCGCGGCGCATCGTACTTGCCACCAACGTGGCGGAGACCTCACTCACCGTGCCCGGCATTCGCTATGTGATCGACGCGGGCTTTGCCCGCATCAGCCGCTACAGTCACAGGAGCAAGGTGCAGCGGCTGCCGGTGGAACGAGTCTCCCAGGCCTCGGCGAATCAGCCGCATGGGGCGCTGTGGACGGGTCGCCAAAGGTGTCTGCATCCGCCTCTACTCGGAGGAGGATTTCGAATCACGGGTTGCGTTCACCGAACCGGAGATCCTGCGCACCAACCTCGCCTCGGTCATCCTGCAGATGAAGCAACTCGGCTTCGGCGAGATCGAGGCCTTCCCGTTTGTCGATCCGCCCGACTCGCGGTTGATCAAAGACGGCTACCGGGTGCTGGAGGAGATTGGTGCGATCGGCGGTGACAAACAGATCACCCGTCTTGGCCGTCAGCTGGCGCGGCTGCCGGTGGACCCGCGCATCGGTCGCATGCTGTTGGGCGCCGCCCACAGCCACTGTCTGCGCGAGGTGATGGTGATCGCCGCAGCGCTGAGCGTGCAGGATCCGCGTGATCGTCCCATGGATAAGCAGCAGCAGGCGGATCAAGCCCATGCCCTGTTTCGCCACGAGCAGTCCGACTTCATCGGCTATCTGCAGCTATGGGAGCATCTGCAAGAGCAGCGCAAACACCTCTCCCGGGCCAAGTTCCGCAAATACTGCCGTTCGATCTTCCTCTCCTCGACCCGGGTGCAGGAGTGGCAGGAGATCCACACCCAGCTGCGTATGCAGCTGCACGACATGGGTTTCAAGGAGAACAGCGAGGAGGCAAGTTATGAGCAGATCCACCGGGCGCTACTCAGCGGCCTGCTGAGCCACATCGGTTTCAAGAGTAAGGAGCGCGACTACCTGGGCACACGCAACAGTCGCTTCCATATCTTCCCCGGCTCGGGGTTGTTCAAGGCTCAGCCAAAGTGGGTGATGGCGGCGGAGCTGGTTGAGACCACCAAACTCTACGCGCGTACCCTGGCGAAGATTGAGCCGGAGTGGATCGAGGCTGCCGCTGGCCATCTGATCAAGCACAGCTACTCGGAGCCCCACTGGGAGAAAAGGCGCGGTCAGGTGGCAGGCTACGACAAGATTACCCCTGTTTGGTCTGACCCTGATTTCCCGCGGCGCAAGATCAACTTCTCCCCCATCGATCCGCTACTGGGCGCGGGAGATCTTCATCCGCTCGGGCCTGGTGGAGGGCGACTTCCAGACCCGCGCTCCCTTCTGGCGGGATAACCAGGAGTTGATCGAGGCGGTGCACGAGATGGAGGCGAAGTCGCGCCGCCGTGACATCCTGGTGGATGAGGAGCGCATCTACGCCTTCTACGACCAGCGCATCCCGGAGGGGATCAGCACTACACCTGCCTTCGAGAAATGGCTAAAACAGGGACGCGAAAACAGCAGCCGACAAAAACTCTACATGCGTGAGGCCGAGCTGCTGCGCGAGGAGTCGGAGTGGGTCGCTGACGGACAGTTTCCCGATCACCTCGACATCAACGGCATGGCGCTACCGCTGGAGTACAGCTTCGAGCCCGGCAGCAAAGAGGATGGTGTCACCCTGGCTGGTGCCAAAGGATGTGTTGAATCAGGTCTCCGAGGCGCGCTGCCAGTGGCTGGTGCCGGGGTTGTTACAGGAGCGGGTGGTGGCGCTGCTGCGTGGCCTGCCGAAGGCGCTGCGCAAGTCGTTTGTGCCGGTGCCAGAGACCGCCGCCCGCTGCGCTGAAAGGGCTGGAGCCGAGTGATCGGCCGTTGGTGCAGGTGCTTGGCGAGCGGCTGAAGCAGCTTACCGGGGTGCATGTGCCGGAGGATGCCTGGGATGAGTCGACCCTGCCGGAGCATCTGCGGATGCGTCTGCGGGTGGTGGATGAGAAAGGTCGCACCCTGGAGAGTGGCCGTGAGGTGAATCCGCTGCGTCAGCGTCATGCTGGCGGTGAGGCGGGGCAGGGGCACAGACTCAGCGGTCAGACCATCGAGCAGGGGGGCTTGACCCGCTGGGATTTTGGCAGCGTCCCCGCCACGTTGGATGTGCAGCGCGGGGCGATTCGGTATGAAGGGCTTTCCGGCGCTGGTCAATGAGGGGGAGACGGTCGCGATCCGTGTGCTCGACTCCCAGGTCAACGCTGAGCGGGCTCACCAGGCGGGGGTGCGACGGCTGATC
>AASF01002046.1 GCA_000168735.1 Candidatus Endoriftia persephone str. Hot96_1+Hot96_2
CGATCAGGTGGCGCACCGGAGCGGGAGGCTCGAATTCGGGAGTTTCGGATCTCCCGTTTGCGCTGGGCCACCGGCCAGAAAGTCGTTGAGCTCCTCGTAGAAACGGAAGCGCGCAACCGCCACGGATCAGATATCAAATTCGGCCCAGATCGGGCAGTGGTCGGAAGGCTTCTGCATGCCACGGATCTCATAGTCGATGCCGGCATCGCTGCAAGCGGCATTAAGGCTGGCACTGGCCAGGATTAGATCGATGCGCAGACCGCGCTTGGGTTCGCGGTCGAAGCCGCGACTGCGGTAGTCGAACCAACTGAAGCGGTCATCCACCTCGGGATAGTGGCCGCGGAAGGTATCGTGCAGGCCCCAATCCGTGAGCCGCTGCAGCCACTCCCGCTCCTCTGGCAGAAAACAGCACTTGCCGCTCTTCAGCCAGCGTTTAGCGTTGTCCGGACCGATGCCGATGTCGAGGTCGAGCGGTGCGATGTTCATATCGCCGATCACCAGCAGATTGTCGTCTGGGCTGTGATGCTGTTGCAGATAGAGCGAGCAGATCGGCGTAGAACTTGCGCTTAGCCGGATATTTGACCTCGTGAGACTGGTTCTCACCCCTGCGGGAAGTAACCACTTGATGACCGTCACCTGATTGCCCTTGTCAGTGGCAAACCGGCCGATGATCATGCGCCGTTGGGCGTCCACCGGGTCGCCGGGGAAGCCCTTCTGCAGCGACAACGGCGCCTGCTTCGAGAGCAGCGCCACGCCGTAATGGGTCTTCTGGCCAAAGTAGCCGGCGTTGAAACCCAGCGCGCTGGTCATCTCCAGCGGGAAGTCCTGGTCTTGGACCTTGCTCTCCTGGATACCGATCACATCCGGATCATGACGCTGTTTCAGCTGCTGCAGCTGGTGCTCGCGAGTACGGATGCCGTTGGTGTTGAATGAGACAATCTTCATCGCTTCGATTCCTGCACTACAAAACTTCCCGGGTCTCTCTGTCACCCATCTCGAAGCCATGCAAATAGGCCTTGCCCCAAGGCAGAAACTCCTGACCGGCCAGCCGGTCGGCGGTATCGGCCTCGACCCGCGCTGCAATCTGATCCGCCGCCCCCAGCTCTCGCAGCACCTGGATCATGCCATTGGCGTACCCCCGGTTGTACCAGAGCTGCAGATCACCATCGGACTCGCTCAGTTCGCCGGTCTCGGCATAGAGCCGCCCCACCAGATCCAGCAGCTGTTGTATGCGTTTGTCCCGGTCCACCCTGTCACCTTGTTCTGCAAGACAGCGGCAAGCCTAGCATGGGGTCTGGTCAGGCTCTAGCTCACTATACCCATGCTCGAATTACGGTTGTTTTTCTGTACAGCTATAGCGATCATGGGGGCATAAAATCACCAAATCAAAATAAAACATGCTGATTGTCATCTCCCCCGCCAAGACCCTCGACTACACCACCCCCCCAGTAACCGAACACCATAGCCTCCCACATTTTCTCGACGAGTCGCAGCGGCTGATCAACATCCTGCGCAACTACTCGGCGCTGGATCTGGCGGAGCTGATGCAAGCTCAGCATGAAGCTGGCCAATCTCAACTTCGAGCGCTACCACGAGTGGCACAGGGATTTCACCCCGAAAAATGCCAAACAGGCGGCGCTGGCGATGAAGGGTGACGTCTATACCGGGTTGGATGCGGAGTCGATGTCACAGGCTGGTCTCGACTTCGCCCAGCAACACCTGCGCATCCTCTCCGGCCTCTACGGGGTGCTACGCCCGCTCGACCTAATGCAACCCTACCGGCTGGAGATGGGTACCAAACTACCCAACAAAAACGGCAAGGATCTCTACGCCTTCTGGGGCAGCAAGATCACCGAGGCGATCAACCAGGATCTGGCCGAAGCAGGGCGATGATATCCTGATCAATCTCGCCTCCAACGAATATTTCAAGTCGATCAAGCCGCAGCTGCTAGCGGGACGCATCATCACCCCGCAGTTCAAGGAGTACAAAAACGGCAGCTACCGCATGATCGGCGTCTACGCCAAGCGGGCGCGGGGTGTAATGAGCCGCTACATCATCGATAATCGTCTTCACGATCCGCAGGCGATCAAGCAGTTTGACCAGGACGGCTACCGCTTTAATCAGACCCTTTCCCAGGGAGATATATGGGTCTTCAGCCGCGGCTAATCGATTCCCACAGCCACTTCGACGACCAGCGTTTCGATGGCGATCGGGAGGCAGCACTGCAGCGCGCCCACGCTGCCGGCGTCACCAGTCAGATCATCGCCGGTATCAAGGCCGAGTGGTGGCCACGCCAGCTGCAGGTCTGCCGCGACTATCCAGGGCTACACCCCGCCTACGGCCTGCATCCAATGTTTGTTGCAGAACATCAGCGGTCACACCTCGAGCAGCTGGCGGAGTGGGTCAGACAGGAACGGCCGGTGGCGATCGGCGAGTGCGGCCTCGATCTCTTCATCGACAATCCGCAGCCCCGGCTGCAGCAGTTCTACTTCGAGGCCCAACTGGAGCTGGCTCACCACTACCAACTGCCCGTGATCATCCACGCCCGGCGGGCAGTGGAGGCCTGCATCAACACCCTTGAGCAATTTCCCGGCCTGCACGGTGTCTTCCACAGCTACTCCGGCAGTAAGCAGCAGGCACACCGGCTGATCGAGATGGGCTTCAGCTTCAGCTTCGGCGGGCCTATTACCTATGAGCGGGCGAACAAGCTGCGGCCGGTTGGTGCAGAGCCTGCCACTGGAGTCGATCCTGCTGGAGACCGACTCCCCCGATCAGCCGCTCAGCCAACATCGCGGCGAGCGCAACGAACCCGCCTACCTGCCGCTGGTGCTGCAGACTCTGGCACAACTCAGGAACAACGAAGATCCGCAACAGATCGCACAGCAGACCCGGTGCAACACCGAGCAGCTGTTTGGTCTGGAAGCCCCGCCTTAGTGGTGGATTTTCATGGGGCGTTCTGGTCAAATTGGGCGTCCAAGACGACAGCAAGAGTGGCTTGCCCACCCGATCTACCGGCGGCTTTGAGCATCCGTCGGCAGCACTACCGCCGGCACAGAATGACGACATCCGAATCGAGAATTCCCGCAGGATTTTGCGGGCAGCCCGGGTTTGAAGTGGTAATGGGCGCATCCGCCTCGCCATCGGTATCGCGGTGATCCTGCTAACGCTGATCTGGCTCACCTCCACCCCCGACAGTGAGCAGACCGACAGCGGCATCGTACCCCCGTCGCCGATCGCTCCGATCCATCGTGAGGCGGGCGCAACCAGCCCATCAGGCACTGCAGAGTCCCCATCGCCGGTTACGCCAGCGGTCTCCTCCGCGCGTCTCGAAATACCTGCACAACAAGCGGATGGCGAGATCGCCCGGGCGTTGATTGCCGCCCTGCGCAATGGCCAACAGCAACTGGATGCCGACAGCTTACTGAACCGCGCCCTAGAGCTGCAGCAGCAGGGCCGGGTCACCGACGCTTATCTGTTGCTCTTCTTCAACGCCCGCAACGGCCATGGCCCCTCCGCCATGCTGCTCGGCGAACTTCACGATCCGGCCCACTTCACTACCGGCAGTACCGCCAATCCAGGAACCCGACCCGCTACAGGCATTCAAATGGTACTCGCTTGCACGGCAGAGCGGCGTGGAGCAAGCGGAAGAACGGCTGGCCGTGTTGCGCTCACACATTGAGCAGGCCGCCGCCGAGGGTGATGGCAATGCCCGCCGGCTGCTGTTGAACTGGCGTCAGGATCTGTCCATAGCTATGCGATTCAGTGCGTTTGTCCTCATCCTCTGCCTGTTTGTCACCAACGTCGCTGCAGAAGAACAGCCGCCCGCTGCTGATGCCGGGGCACACAGTCGCTCTACCAGCGCATGCTCAACAAACCCGGCGCGTTGATCTTCCAGAGCCCGGGAGCAGACATCGGCGAGCCCACCAAACCTTTCACTGCCTACTACATCTATCAGCGCCGCGAACAGGCCGGCCAGCAGTGGCTGCAGGTCGGTATCAACCGCCACGGCGATCTGCGGGGCTGGATCCCGGGAGCACGAACTGATCCCCTGGAATCAGGGTCTCACCGTTGCCTTCCGTGAGCGCGCTGGGCCACGACCGGGTACTGCTATTTCGCGACAATAATGAGCTGAAGCAGCTGATCGAAGCGGACGATCCAGCCGTCTATCGCGAACTCTATTCAGCAGCCGAGAGCGGCCAGCTGCCCGCCGACTCACCGGTGATCGCGATCCAGCCCGAGCAACCATGTGGACATCCTGCAGGATTTCTACCTGGTGCCGATCCGCAGCCACGAGGATATCTACCTGGGTAGCGAACCGGCGCGCCTGCTGCAGGTCTCCAGCGTGCGCCCTGGAGTCACGCAAACAGGCCCAGCCCAAACCACAGCAGCCGGCTACACCAGCTGCGCCGCTACGCCGGTTCCGCTCCGGCGTGGTGTTTGTCATCGACTCCACCCTCTCCATGGACCCCTACATCGATCGCACCCGCAAGGCGGTGCGCCAAGATCTACGATGTGATCACCCGCGAGGAACTCACCGGCGATGTCAGCTTCGGCCTGGTGGCGTTTCGTGACAGCACCGATGCGGTGCCAGAGCTGGAGTACCGTTCGCGAGTCTATGTCGATCTGGAGCAGGGCAAAGACGCCGCTGGCTTCTTTGGCGCGGTTGAGTCGCTGAAGGCGGCCACCGCCTCCCAGCCAAGGGCTTCATCGAAGATAGCTACGCCGGGGTCTACGACGCCATCGACAGCATCGACTGGCGGGGTCAGGATGCCCGCTACGTGGTACTGATCACCGATGCCGGCCCACGTGAAGCCAGCGACCCGCTCTCCGGCACCGGCCTCAGCGCCGAGTCCCTCAACCGGCTGGCGCGCAACAAGGGCATCGCCCTGTCGGTGCTGCACCTACTCACCCCTACCCCCTACGCCAACCATGCCAAGGCGGAGCAGAAATACCGCGACCTCTCCCACTACCCCGGCATCGGCAGCTTCTACTTTGGCGTCAAGACCGGCGATGTGCAGCGCTTCGGTCGGGTGCTGGACTCCCTCGCCCACCAAATCACCGATCAGGTAAAGATCGCCGCCATGGCCGCCGCCGGGCGCCAGCTGCAGCCGATCCAGCCCCCTGTGGAAATGGCGCAGAGAGCAGAGCCGGACGAGGATCAGAGCCAGCTGGCCGAATTCCAGGCAAAGGTGGCGAAGCTCGGCTATGCGCTGCGCATGCGCTATCTGCAGCGCGATCAGGAACAGCAGATACCAAATCTGTTCAACGCCTGGCTGGTAGACCGGGATCTCAGCGACCCGACGCGCCAGAACCTCGATATCCGGGTGCTGCTGAGCCGCGATCAGCTCAGCGATCTGCACAAGCATCATGCGTCCAGGTACTGGAGACTGCCGAAGAGGGGCTGCTGTCGCCACGCAACTTCCTCAACGACCTGAAGAGCCTGGCCGCCACCATCGCCCGCGACCCGCAGCAGCTTGGCAGCACCACCCGGGTCAGTGGCGCCCGCGCCGGCAACCTTGCCGACATGGGCTTCATGCGCGAATATATCGAGGATCTGCCCTACACCGGCGAGGTGATGGACCTGTCGCTGGAGAACTGGCAGGATTGGCCGGCCCAGCAACAGCTGGAGTTCATCCACCGGCTGGAAGAGAAGATCAACTACTACCAGGTGCTGCACGACCACACCGACCTTTGGGTCTCCCTAGACGGCGGTCCCATCGACGGCGACTCGGTGTTCCCCCTGGCCATCGAAATGCTCCCTTAGTGAATCAACAACAAGACCCCAACCCGACCAGCCACCAGAACGGCGAGCGAACCCTGATCTATC
>AASF01002045.1 GCA_000168735.1 Candidatus Endoriftia persephone str. Hot96_1+Hot96_2
CGGCTAGCGCCTGAGCGATCTGGCTGGTCTTGGCCTCGATGCGGCCACCATGAATCGAGAGCACCACCACACTACTACCTGGGTCATTGATGTTGATGTGGTAGTCCCGCCCCTGCAGACAGCTGGTTGAATCCAACAGTACCGGTCCACTACAACTGCCCGACTCCACACACTTGAAATAATCGGCTGCAACGGGCGCTACCATAATCAGCAGGCCCAAGGTAACACCGCTCACTGGGAACAAAATGGATCTCATCTTCATCGTCGGCTCCATCCATTGATATAGGAATCTTATTCTTCACGCACCGCCAGCATAACCTATACGCCAGCCCCCCAACACAGCAGACCTAAAAAACTCATCCTCTGTCGATCACTTTTGCACTACAATATCCATGGCGCAAAATCGTCTCGTTCCTTAGGAACAGGCATCCTGTTTGAGCTGAACAGTGCACACGGACAGATAAAAATATGAAAAAAATCGCGGCATTAGCACTCCTCCCCCTGATCCTGGCGAGCCTTCAGGCAAACGCCTATGTGGTGCATGAAAACGGCTCCACTGCGGAACTAGGGAGCGTTGGCGACAACACCTTCTCTTTCCTCGACAAGTTTGTCGCAATGGACTTCAGCGTCGGCAGCGAGACCCTGCTGGACGGACTCACCTTCAACGCCATCACCAAGGCATCGACCCTGACACCAACCGTTCAGGTTGCCCTCTACAACAACGCTACCGGCAGTGTCGGCACTGAGCTGTTTCGCGGCACCTTCGCTATTGACTTGATCGAGATCACCGGCATCTTTGGCAGCGACATTCAGCGCAGCTACTCGCTCACCCTCAGTGACTGGCTGCTCGGCCCCGGTGACTACTGGATCGCGCTGCAGGCCGATCCCGCCCAGTTCGCCATGCACTGGACCCGGATCGGCACGGTCGGCCTGGACGGTATGATCGGCGACGAGATTGGCACCTCCGGCGGCTACACCGTTCCCACCAACGACACTTATTTTCTGCTCACTGGCCACGATCCGATCGTGCCCCCCCCCACACCGGCGGCGGAACCTTCTGCGATATTGCTGTTCAGTCTGGGCATTGCCGGGCTCGGCATCGCCCGCCGGAAGCGAAACAAGCCGCATCTATCGGCGCATAGCGATGGATAGCGAAGCCTCCGGAAACTGTTGGCACTGCAACCAGCCCTTACAGGCTTTGGATTACCGGCGGGAATCCACCTGTCCAGCATGCAACCGCTACACCCACGTTTGCAAAAACTGCCGCTTCTACACACCCGGCCGACACAATGATTGCCTGGAACCGATCGCAGAGCAGGTGACGGAGAAAGAACGGGCCAACTTTTGCGACTACTTCAAGCCTGCCGACCGCGAGGCCGCCACAACGACAGCCGCTTCAGCAGAGGCCCTGCTCAACGCGGCTGAGGATCTCTTCAAATAGCCTCTCCCATCATGAATCACAAACAGCAACACACCCTCGCGGCCATCTTCCACGATCCAGTCAGCGCCAATATCCACTGGCGTGAGATCGAATCGCTATTGAAGGCAGCAGGGGCCGAGCTGGAAGAGTCCCACGGCGCCCGCCTGCGGGTGCTGCTCAACGGCCTGGAAGAGACCCTGCACCGCCCCCCACCACAGCGCCGCCCTGACCAAGGAGAGTGTGCGCAACCTGCGCAAGTTCCTCAGCGCGGCAGGTGTCACACCCCACACCCATTGAGCCCTCAGATTTGGCGCCCACGGGACGCCCTATAGGCAATATTTAGCCACGTAGGGCGGGCCATGGCCCGCCGGCAGCGTTGGATTGGCTAGCCGATTAATGCCCAGAGCAACCGCCGCGTCAGATGCAGCCGCACCTCAGCCTGCTCGGTGAGCATGTGGAACAGATGGTGCGGCCCGGTCGCCTTGTCGATTAGCGGCTGCAGATCATCACGGATCTCAGCGTAGTACTCCAGCAGCCGTCGGTCGAAACGCTGCAGCGCAGCGCTGAGCGGATCCTTCCGATGACGCGCCAGAATCCGTTCCGCCCCCTGCTTGCTGCAGATTCCCCAGACTGATGTGCACCGCGTTGAACAGGGTCACCCAGCCATTGAACCAGAACATCAGATCGGTATCGAAGCTCTCCCCCGGCGGGTGGGCCACTCTGCAATACCTGCTGCAGCAGATCATGCTCCTTCACGAACTCCCCCGCCTCCAGCAGTTCCGCCCGGCCATAGGCATCGATGGTCGAGCTGGTGAGCAAGATTCCCCGGGGGGGGCGCTGTGGATGACGGGCCAAAACAAAACTCGCATCCTTGATCAGCTGCCCCTGCTGGCTGCTATCCAACGGATTGCGCTTGAGCCGCGGCGACGGCGCCGAAGAGAGCAGCTGCACCTGCTGCCCCCGGCTCCCTCAACTCCTCAAGCAGACGCCCGAACACCCCTTTCTGAAATAGCTCCATGCGAGAAGTTGAGGCTGGTCTGCTTATGGCAGCAGACAGAGCTGGATCCGTTTGAAGTGGGGTGCGGTCTCAACGATATTGGCGATCTTCGCCACCGGGATACGCTCCTTCAGCGCCCCCCGCTTGTCGACCACCACCTCCTGATGAAATTCGTCGAAGCTGATCTGCAGCAGCAGACTCGCATCGGGCCAATGGACGGGGCGATCCTTCAGGGCTCGCTGCATCGCTTTGAACACCCGTTCGGGTACTTGCCCGGTTGTCCGCGAAGTCGCCATTGAGCAGGATCGCAAACTGGCGGATATGACGCATACTGCGGATCGCCGCATAGAAATGGTCGAGATGACGGGTCAGATCGCCACCGGTGAAGAGCACACTCTCGGTCAGACCATCCACCAGTTGGTAGAGCGACTGCGGTTCCAGCTGCTGCTTCACCGGTGGCCGCCAGATGAACATGCAGTGGCGACAGGTCTGTGGGCAGCCCATCGCCGGGATCAGCCCCAGCTTGGCAAAACGCGTCTCACCACCTGGATCGGGCAGCCCATCCAGCAGTGCCAACCGCTCACGATCCGCCTCATTCAGCATCTCGCCATAGCGCTGCCGCTCCTCTCGCGCCAGACCACTGTAGGCGAGCTTGTAGCTCTCCGTTAACAACCCCAGCCCCTGCCAGAGCCGCACCACCCGCGCGGTCAACCGCTCCGGATCACCATCAGCAGACTCCAGCAACGCCAGCAGCTGCGCCCGCTGTACCGGCGCATCGGCAGGCGCCTGCAACCAGTGGTCGATATAGCCCCGGACAAAGGCCTCGGCATCTTCAGACTCCAGCAGCAGATCCATCAGAAAGCCACGAGAGCGACGAAACGGAACCAGCAGATCAGCCAGATAGCTGGGATGAACATTGTGCCGTAGCCAGTGGTAACCATAGAGGTAGCTCATCAGGAAGCTGAGATTGGCCGCATCGGGCCGCTCCGCCAGCAACTCCCCCATGGCGCCGCTGGTCATGCGATTGATCTCCCACTTGAAGCGCTGCCGCAGACCGGTGAGATAGTGTTTTTTCAGCACCGCCTGGCTGGCGGGTTGCACGGTTTTTGCTGCGCGGGCGGACATCGCTCTGGCTGGCCTCTCGATTCATACAGAAGTTTCACAATCTTAGGGAATTTGCACCGGAAGAAACACAGGAGATGCCAGAGGATTTCCGCATCGACCGATTGCCGTACCGGCACCTGCCGATATACTGCGAAAAGACATTGCTCTGGAGATCGACCCTATGTACCTGCTCGCCTTCTATGTCCCCGAGAGCCACTTGGAAAGCCTCAAGCAGGCACTGTTCGACAAGGGTGCCGCGCGCCTTGCCGGCTACGACCGTTGCGCCTGGGAGACTGAGGGGCGCGGCCAGTTCCGGCCATTGGCGGGCAGCCGCCCATTCATTGGGGAAACAGCCAGGACCGAGCAACTAATTGAATACAAGGTGGAGATGATCTGTGCCGAAGAACGAATTAAGCCTGTGATCGATGAGCTGCTACGAACCCACCCCTATGGACAACCCGCCTATCATGTCATCCAAATGGCTGGCTTCTGAGCCGCTAGCGCTTGAACTGCCTCTTGCACTCGGCCTTCGCCTTCATATCTGCTGCCGCCGGCTGGCTACCCTGTTTTTCATACTTCGCCGCCAGCTTGCGTTTGCAATCCTGGTAGCCGAAATACTCGACTTGCATCGTATCGTTTTCAGAGCAGGCGGCCAGCAGCAGAAGCCCACCCAGCAGCCAGAAACTTTTTGACATCAACCACGTCGCATCCACTGAGGGAGCACTCACAGAAACAGTGTCAGCACCCCGGTATAACCGTAGATTCGCCCGTTGTAGAGTTCGCCATTGGCAAAGAAGCCCACCAGTGGGAACGGCCCAAGGCTCGCGCTGATC
>AASF01002044.1 GCA_000168735.1 Candidatus Endoriftia persephone str. Hot96_1+Hot96_2
CTCCATGTGGACATGCCCCAGCCCCGCCACCACGTCGGTCAACTGCGGTAGCGGCAGGCTCTCCAATAGCTGCCCACCGAGCTGCAGCTCCTCCACCACCACCGGCATGAAGACCTTGCCGCTGGCGGCAACCGCCTGGATCAGCCGGCGATCGCCTTGAGGGTTAGCGGGATCGGGCTCGGCGAACAGCAGATCCATCACGATCGCCCGCGCACCGGCCCGGGTCAGGATCTCGATCAACTGCGCATGGCGCTCGCGGGGCCAGGGCCAGCGACCAAACTCGGCCAGACTCTGATCGTCCACCGCCACCAGCATGATGTCGTCCGCCGCAACCGAGCCTCGCCAGCCAAGCTGCAGATCGTAGAGCAGATTATCCAGGCGCCAGAGCCAACCGCTGGCCGCCAGCAGCACCATTACACCTGCCAGCAACAGCGGCAGCAGCAGGCGCTTAACCTGGCGTAAGGTGCCATTGGCGACGCTCATGGAAGCGCCCAGGACGGGGGGATCACCAGTCGGTAGAGGTTGGAGCGCAGCCAGCGCGATTCGACCGCGAGCCAGGCTTCAACTGACACCCGATAACGACCCGGTGGCGGTAGTGGCAAGCTCAGCCCTGTCGTCTCAAACCGACGGGAGAAGAGCGGCAACCCCGTCTGTTCAGAGATGATCAGCAGACGATAGTGATTCGCCTTGGGTGGCTGGTTCCACGCGAAAGCTAACCCAGGCACCATTAAACGCCGGCGGCTCAAGTCTTAGCTGCGGTTCTGGCTCAGGCGATGGAGCAGGCAGAGGCTTCACCACCTCAAGCAGATGGCGGCTGCTCAGCCCCTCCAGACCCAGCCCATCGATGCCGCGGATCCGCACCCTGGGTAGCGCCCAGGTGACAGCACCAACTCGTCGAGTGGGCGACTGCTCAAGGGCCTGGTGCGCCGCAAGCAGGGTCATCATCCCGCACTTGGCCAGACAGATTGTCAGCCCGATAGCCAACCGCCCCCTTCTGATCTGGCCAGTCGAGGGTGATCGCGACGGCATCGAGCCGCTCAGGCAGGGGCTGAAAGATCGGGGGGCGGCAGCAGCGGCCGCGGCGCCAGCGGCGGCTTGCCCGGCTCCGATGCCGGGTGCCGAATCCGGCCTTGAGTTTGACCGACTCGCCAGCCGCATTCACTGCGACCTCCCCTTTCACCACTTCGCTTTGGCTGATGCCGCTGCCGCTCTCCACCCCAACCCGGAAGTCGGTGCCACGCACCAGAGTCACCGCCGCCGGGGTGGAGATCTCATAGCGGGAACCGGGCCCTTTGAGAGGCCTGACCCGACTCTCCACCCGGCCACGCTGCAGCCGAAAGCGACTGTCGACCATGCCAGTGTCGCCATAGGCGGAGAGCCGGTCCATAGTGATGTGGCTACCCGGTCCGAGCAGCAGGCGTGAGCCATCGGCCAGTTCCGATGGTGACTAAAGCGACCTCGCCCAGCTCCAGGCTGTCGCCCATCCACAGCCGCCCGCCAAGGGTCAGTGGCTCAGGTTGTCTCCCCGAATGTTGCAACACCACATCACCCCGCAACTGCACTACCCGGGCGACAGCCGGTTGCTGCTGCATCCAGCTCAGCGGAATATGAATTCGGGTGCCCGGTGGGATCTTGGTGGCGGCATCGATCTGGTTGTATCGCTGCAGTTTGACGCTGGCCCCGCCATCCCCCAGATAGCGCTGCGCCAGGCTCCACAGGTTGTCTCCCGGGCGCATGGTGTAGAGCCACTCTGGCTCATCATCTGCTGCCTGCGCGCACAGCCAAAACAGGACGAGGGAGAGCAGCAGCCAGCGCAATAGAGCGTTTCATAGTTGTTAGACGTGAGGATGACTGCAGTCGATGCAGTATCCTAACAAATCTTTGATTTATGGGGTTGGCAGCCGGCTCAGATCCCAGTGGACAGCTGTTCCAACCGGTAGCCCTGATGGTAGACCGCCTTCAACCGCCAGCCGTTCTCCGGCAGCAGACCGAGCTTGCGACGCAGACGGCTCATGTGGGTGTCGACGGTACGGGTCATCAGCCCCGGGCCCACCCCCCAGACCGTCTCCAGCAGGTGGTCGCGGGAGAGCAGCCGGCCGACGTTGCAGAAGAGGATCCAGGCGAGCTGGAACTCCTTCTCGGTGAGGCCCCTATCCTCGCCCTGGTAGAGCAGCGTCTTGCTCTCCCGCTCAAGCCTGAAGTGACCCAGTTCGAGCACCCCGCGCCGACCACTGATGCGGGCATTGCGCCGTGCCAGTGCCCCAACCCTGGCCAGAGCGATGGGCTGCGAGATCGGCTTGCTCAGGAAGTCATCCGCCCCCAGCTCCAGCGCCTCGACAATATCCTGCTCGCTGTCACGGTGGGTCAGAAACAGCACCGGGATATTCCAATCGAGTTCATTCCGCACCCAACCGAGCACTTGCAAGGCCACTGCTCTGTGGCAGCTCCCAATCCATGATCAGCAGGTCATAGGACTCCTGACGCAACTCCCGGATAAAGGCATCGGCAGCAGCAAAGGCACGGCAGACATAGCCCGCCCCTTGCAGCCACTCCTGCAACAGTGTGGACTGCATCGGGTCATCCTCCAGGCAGGCGATGCGCAACACATCCGCTCTGCCGATTGGGCCGCCCTGGTCCGCCATCATCACCCCCGTTTCAACCTGCCAGCGACTACCAATATCACAATCGCCCCCACCGTGGCGGTAATCAACGAGCCGATGAAACCGTCACTCGACAATCCCAGAAACTGGAACATAAGACCACCGAGAAAGGCACCAACAACGCCCAACAACAGATTACCGATCAACCCGAACCCGCGCCCCTTCAGGATCAGGCCGGCCAACCAGCCAGCCAACAACCCCACAATCAAAAAATAGACCATACCGCCCCCTAGCCTGACGATGGGCTTGAGCATACGGCATCACCCACACCCACCCAAACAGAACCCTGTGAACATTTGTGAACTGCGCAGTCCGGGCCTGATCAGGCCTGGCCTCAGGCTACCAAGGATGAATTTAGCCGTTTGCACCCGACACTGGCCGCCGTTTAGAGTAGCCTGCGAACAACGGAGGGCAGTGAAAGTGTCGGTACTACTGGCAATTCAGCATGTTTCCCACCGATCAGGGGGAGAAGCGTCAGCGAGCAGGTCAGCCAGGTGAGCGCCATGATCCGCGACAGCGGCGTCGACTATCAGCTAACACCCGATGGGCACCATTATCGAGACCGCCGAGCTGGGCGATGCGCTGGCCCTGGTGGAGCGTGCCTATCAGCTGCTCGAGCGCCAGGGTTGCCGACGTGTCTACTCCTCACTCAAGCTGGATATCCGCCAGGGAAAAGATCAACGTCTGGCGCAGAAGATCCGTTCGGTGGAGGAGAAAATTGGCACGGTTAGGAGTTGAGCAACCATGACCAGGCCTCAACCGCCCACGGAGCCCGAGCAGCCCCTCTGCCACACCACAGCAGTTGCAGTTGGCCCACCAACTCTGGCAGGAGAGTCGCAGCGGCATCCTCTCGACCCGCTCCTTGGAGCACAAAGGCTACCCATTCGGCTCACTGGCCCCCTACTCTCTCGATCGTCAGGGCCGGCCGCTGGCTGCTACTCGCCCCATCTGGGCACAAGCACACCCGGCAACCTGGCAGGGCTGGAGCCCGGGCTGGCTCGGCTGACTCTGGTTGAGCCCAGGGCCAGGGGGATGTGCAGCAGCTGGCGCGGCTCACCGCGCTGGCCCGCGCCGAGGCCATCAACTCCCCCTCAGAAGCACTACTGGAGCGCCATTTCCACCACTATCCTGACAGCCGCCCCTATTTCGAACAGCTCAACTTCCGTTTCTACCGGCTGATCCCTGAGCGCTTCTACTTCGTCGGCGGTTTCGGTGCGGCGCGCTGGTTCAACACGGGGCAGATCCTGGACGAAAACAAGCCGACCGAGCAGGTCTGACTGCTCAAAAAATAATTCCACATTAAGTTAATGGTAGATATAACCAGACCAAATACTTTAGAA
>AASF01002043.1 GCA_000168735.1 Candidatus Endoriftia persephone str. Hot96_1+Hot96_2
TTCGCCCTTGATCAGGATCAAACAGACAGAAAAAAGGGGAGCTGGATGGCTCCCCTTTGGTTGGCTGGAGTTTACAGATCGAACTCTGCCAGCTTTTTCGGTACCGCAGCTCCCTTCATGGTGACGTACTTGGGCATGCCGTTGTCGTCATACTCGGGGTAGGCCTCGCCCTTGATCAGCGGGTAGAGGTACTCTTTGCACTTGTCGGTGATACCGAAGCCATCTTCGGGAAATGAAGTCCATCGGCATCATCTTCTCGACGTTGGCGACCTCGCTCAGGGGGGCCTCGCCGATGCTCCACTTGTAGGGAGAGGAAGACTCACGTACCACGGTGGGCATGATCGAGTTCTTGCCTTCCAGAGCCTTTTCGACCGCGGCCTGGCCCAGGGCGTAGGCCTGCGCGACATCGGACTCGGAGGCCAGGTGACGTGCTGCACGCTGCAGGTAGTCGGCTACCGCCCAGTGGAACTTGTGGCCCAGGGCGTCCTTGATCATGTTGGCGACGATCGGCGCCGCGCCACCTAGCTGGGCGTGACCGAAGGAGTCGCGGGTGCCCTGCTCGGCGAGGAAGGTGCCATCGGGCCAGTGTGCGCCCTCGGAGACGCAGACGGTGCAGTAGCCATGTTCCTTCACCTTGGCGTCGACCGCGGCGAGGAACTTCTCCTTGTCGAACTCGATCTCCGGGAACAAGGGTCACGACCGGAATACCGTAGTCCTCGACCAGGGCGCCGGCAGCGGCGATCCAGCCAGCTGTGACGCCCCATCACCTCGATGACGAAGATCTTGGTGGAGGTGGCGGCCATCGAGCGTACGTCGTAGGAGGCCTCCAGTGTGGAGACGGCGATGTACTTGGCCACCGAGCCGAAGCCGGGGCAGTTGTCGGTGATCGGCAGGTCGTTGTCGACAGTCTTCGGCACATGGATCGCCTGCACCGGATAGCCCATCTTCTCGGAGAGCTGGGAGACCTTGTAGCAGGTGTCAGCGGAGTCGCCGCCACCGTTGTAGAAGAAGTAGCCGATGTTGTGGGCCTTGAAGACCTCGATCAGACGCTCGTATTCGCGCTTGTTGTCTTCCAGGCTCTTCAGCTTGAAGCGGCAGGAGCCAAAACCACCAGAGGGGGTGGTCTTCAGCGCGGCGATGTCTTCAGCGGACTCCTGATTGGTGTCGATCAGGTCTTCAGGTCAGGGCACCGGATGAGCCCTTGCGGACCGGCATAGACGTTGGCGATCTTGTCTGAGTGCTTGCGGCAGGTCTCGATCACGCCACAGGCGGATGAGTTGATCACGGCAGTTACACCGCCGGATTGGGCGTAGAAGGCATTCTTTGCTGTCATGGAGATGACTCCCTGTTGATTGAAACAGTAACTTGGGTTTGGTTATTTAAGGTCGCCGCGCTCTTTGGCTTCGTAGTCGGCCTGGGTCTGCAGCAGCGAGACGATGCATTCGGTGAGGTCGTCGTATTCGTGTACGCCGGTGCCGTACTGCTGATAGCCGCGGTAGAAGAACTGGCAGCGGTATTTGCGGTCGCCAGTCTTGAACACCACGAAGTTGCAGCCCTCTTCGATCCAGACGATCACCGGGCAGCTGGTGAGCTCCTTGTCAGAGGGAGTTAGGCGGATCTCGGCGTCGGCCAGCTGGATCTCCACCTTGTGGCCGTAGCGCTCCTTTCAGGGTGGTCTCGAGGGTCCAGTGTTCGGTGTCGGTAATGTCTGGGATTTCCAGCATGGGATTCGGTCTGCAGTCAGTTGCTCGGCGCCGAAGCTTAATCCAAAACAGGGTATTTTGGGATAGGCGTCTTGCCGACTCTAAGGTGAAATGTGGCTGAGCTTACCGAAGCTGTGTTGCGGCGGCTAATCCAAAACTTGGATGGCGGCATGGATTTTGTTAATTATCGGCGGTCCCGTTGCTGATTGGTGCGTAAAGCGCCGCGTTTCTCGTTTAGGTGCATCGATGTTGGCAAAGGGGTGGCACGGCGGCATACTCCAAGCGTTTTATTTCAAGGGTAGGGAGAGCTGCAGGTCTGGCTTGGTGCTGGCATCACCGCGCCTCCCCATAATATTAACCCGGCAGCCAAATAGATCGTGTGTAGGCCCGACTCGTTGAGCCCTTTGGGTATCAGTTGGACTTGTTCGGCGAAAGCCGAACCTACGATACGAGGTAAAGGATTGCCGGACTAATAATTAAGGATTGTCTGGCCGATGAAAAAACAGCTGCGCAGGATCGTTGCAACAGTCGTGCTCTTCCTCGTCTACTGGGCGAGTGTGCTCTTCTCCAAGCTGATTCCACGGCGCGGTGGTGGTGGCTGGAAGCGCTCTGGCAGGATCCTGGTGATCGGCACCTTTCACAACCCCAACTGGTTCCACGCCCACCTGACCCCGCTCACTAAATCGGGAGTCGATGAGGTGGTGCTGATCACCGACGAGATGGTGGCGCCTGATGGACTGGGGTCGTCTACGAATGCCCTGCCGCAGTTGATGCAGAAGCTGCTGAGCCGTGCCGGGCTGCCAAGTTTGTCTGTGTCGATCAGTCTGTGGTTTTCGTCACAGGCCTGACCTCTACATGGGCTACCACATCTTCCCCTCCGGGGATCATCGGCCCTGGATCGGCGGGCGCGGCCTTGGTTCAATCGGCCCCGGCTGGGTTTTCAGGTCACCTCTGGTCCGCTGGGAGCTGGAGGGCGGCGGCTGGGAATGCCGAGAATGTGGTGCTGACCGCACTCCCGGTGGGCCCTCCAAGTCGATCGAGAAGTGCGTGTGCACGCAGCGACCCGTGAGTTTGATCTGGTGATCGTGCGCGGGCGTAAGGCGGAGGCCCTATGTGCGTGAGCTGGGTTACCCCAGCGACAGATGGCGATCATCACTGGCAGCATGGCGGCGCCGGCCCGACAGCGTCGGGTTTTGACGAGCGCGAAATCGATCTGATCTCAGTGGGCCCGAACTCTGCAGAATACAAACGCCCTGAACCGCTTTGTGGCGGGTGGTGGCCCAAGGTCGCACAGAACCACCCCGAGATGCGGGTGGCGATGGTAGGCGATGGCCCTGATCGGGCCGAGTTGGAGGCGCTGGCTGATGAGCTGGGGGTGCGTGAGCGCATCGACTTCATGGGCAAGCGCAGCGATGTCCCCGATCTGCTCGCCAAGGCCAGTGTGTTCTGGTCTTACCTCGCGCTGGGAGTGGGCTGTCAGATTGCGATGATCGAGTGCGATGATGTCGGGTGTGGTGCCGGTGGTGGGCGATGTGGGCGACCTGGCCGATCTGGCCGACAGTGAGAACAACGGCTTTGTGGTCGATCCTGACGACATCGACGGCTACGCGAAACACATCGATGCGCTGCTCAGCGATGCTGAAATGTGGCAGCGATTTTCCAGCAACGCCCGCCAGGCATCCATCGACTACTCCAGCGTGGATGCTGTGGCGGGCAAGTGGCAGCGTGAGTTCGAGACCCTGATGCAGGCTACTACCCCAGCCAGCGAATAGGGTCGCTGTCGGTCGGGCTTGAGCCGCCAGGGGTTGGAGTCAATTCGCGCACTGACAATGAAATAGATAATAGGGGTGGCGAATTGACTCCAACCCCTCCTGATACGCCGTCCGGGCTATTCCTCTGAGCGCTTGAACTCGGTTCTGCGGCAGCCTGGGCA
>AASF01002042.1 GCA_000168735.1 Candidatus Endoriftia persephone str. Hot96_1+Hot96_2
TCATAGAAGGGCTCGATGGTGACGCCATCGGGTAGCGCCTGCTGGATGGCGGGCAGGCGTGCCTTGACTGCATCGATGGTCGCCTTGGTATTCGCCCCCAAACGTTTAAGCACGATACCGGCCACCACCTCACCCAAAGGTTCCGACTCTCCTGCGGCGCTGCGACGTGTCATGGTCACGGCACCCTGGCGGATCTCGCCACCGAAGGCGACCTGAGCGATGTCATGCACGCGCACCACCACGCCGTCTTCGATTTTTAACGGGATGTTGCGGATGTCACGCAGCCCATCTTCGCCCGCGCGCAGCCAACCCACGCCCCGGATCACCAGCTGCTCCGCGCCACGGTCGAGATACCAGCCGCCGGCGTTGCGGTTATTGGCCTCGATGGCTTCGGCGATCTCATCAATGCTGATGCCGTAGGCGAGCTGCTTGCGGGGGTCGACCTGCACCTGGTATTGCCGCACCTCGCCACCGTAGGAGAGCACGTCGGTGATGCCGTCCACCGGCAGGAGCAGCAGCTTCACTACCCAGTCGTTGAGGCTGCGCAGGGCGATGGCATCGTGCTTTTCTGGATCGTCGGAGCGCAGGATATATTGATAGATCTGTCCCAGGCCGGAGGTGTTGGGGCCCATCTCCGGTGTACCCACGCCCTCGGGGATCTGCTCCCTGGCATCCTGCAGCCGCTCGAAGACCAGCTGACGGGCGAAGTAGATATCGGTCCCCTCTTTGAAGACCACGGTGATCACGGAGAGCCCGGTTTTGGAGATGGAGCGGACCTCTTCGACATCAGGCAGGGCATACATTACTGCCTCGATGGGATAGGTAATGAGCTGCTCCACCTCCTCGGCGGCCAGTCCCTGGGGCCTCGGTATTGATCTGCACCTGAACATTGGTGACGTCGGGAAAGGCGTCGAGATTGAGGCGGGGTATCAGGGTAACCGCCGCGCCCAGTGCGGCCAGCAGGCCGAGCACCACCAGCAGGCGATTGGCTACCGACCAGTCGATCAGCTTGTTTAACATGGTGTCGCCCTCAGTGGTTGTGGACCGCGAAACCTGGACTTGGCCAGTTCCGACTGCACAAAGAAGGCTCCCTGGGTGACCACCCGGGTTCCCGGTTCCAGCCCTTCGATCACGGCCAGTCCGGGCAGTTGCCGGACCAGTTCCACCTCCTTAGGCTCGAACTCCCCTGGCTCCTCTTCCACGAAGACCTGCCAATCACCGTCGGGGCTGCGCTAGTACGGCATCCAGTGGCAGGGTGAGGGCGGTCTGTCCTGACTCGCCGGTCTGGATCCTCGCGGTTACGAACTGACCGGGGTGCAGCCGGTCTGCCGGATGGGCAATCTCCAGGCGAACTGCCAGGGTGCGGGTAGTCTCGTCCAGCGCGTGGTGGATCTGGATGACCTTACCCTCTATCCACTTCCCGCCTGCCTGTACTCGTGCAGGCGCACCGATCTTGAGGTGGGATAGTGATTCTGGATTGATCCGGGCCTCAACCCAGAGCCGGGATTCATCGGTGATATCGAACAGTAGCTGGCCTGGCTCCACCATTTGACCGAGGATGAAGTCATCCCGAATCACCGTGCCTTGTTGGAGTGAGAGCAGGGTAAAGCGTCCGTCTGCCTGACTGATCGTGTTCCCTTTGACCAGCCGGTCGGCCTGGCTGGCGGTCATGCCATAGGCCAGCAGCTTGGGCACGAGCCTGCTGATAGGCGATTCGGGCTTCCAGATAGCGCCGTTCCGACACTACCTTCTTCCCCAGCTTTTTCACCCGTTGCCACTCTTGGGTGGCTACCAACAGGTCGCCCTGGGCCTCGGCCATGGTAACGCTGGAGAGAGTCACCAGGGGCTGGCCTGTGGAGACATGACTGCCAAGGCGGACATGGCGCTTTATAACCTGGGCCTCGATGCGTGGTGTGACCTGGCTGGAGGCGTAAGCATTGAGCCGGATCTCCCCCCGGGGCTTCGATCTCTGTGGGGGAATTGGGGGTTGAAAGGGGTCAAATCTCTCCCACCCCGGATCCCCGGCACTGTGGCGCTGTTCGTCATTCAGATGAACACGGTTTTCCTCTTCATGACCGTGTTCATCCTGATGCTCATTTTCATGGCCATGTTCATCGCCGTGGTTAGCCTCTGATGATTCCTCAGCATGGTCGTGATCATGTTCATCCGCAGCGGAAAGCGGATTGGCGTACAGGAAGATGAGGGTCAGGAGGCAGAGGCTCCATTTGTTAAATATGCATTGGTTACTGCTCCTTCGATGTTTTGTTCAGCCACGGGCTCAGGGGTGCCGGAGGCGTTTAGCCACTCGACCCAGGCGTCCCACAGATCGCCGTGAAGTCTGACCCCCGCGATTTGTGTATCCAGGGGTCTGTTGCCACCTTGCCAGAAAGGTAGTCGGTGGTGCTCATCTCACCGGCTTGCCAACTGGGTCTCCAGGCCAGAATCGAATACGGTTGTTGCAGACTGGTCTGTCCCCAGAGAGACCCACAGGGACCAGGCATCGGCCACCAGTTTGTAACGCTTACGCGCACTCATGAGTCGGGCCAGTAGATTCCGGTAGGCTTGATGCGCCTCCTGCTCCGCCTGCAGGCGCCTCTGCCTGTGCGGCATCTACAGTGCTGCGAAAATCCGTTTCTAGATCTGAAGCGGGATGGAGAACAAGCTGGAAGCGCCCAACCCCAGGTTATTTCCGCNTTGGCTATCGCGTCCTGCTCTCAGACCGAAGGTGGGATCGGCTTTGCGCGCCTGATCCGTGGCATGAATCTGCTGCCGGGCTGCACCAGCCATCTGTTGGGCGGCTTGCACCTGTGGATGATTCCGGGCGAGGGCCTCATCATCCGAGGTGTGGGGCAGCGCAGCGGGTAGCCGGTCGGGAAACTTGACGCCGCTGCCTGGTATCTGGCCGCTGAGACTGAAAAAGTCACTTCTGGCCTGGATGAGTTCAGCGCCATTGCCGGCGTGCTGCATGACCGCTTCTGCCAGCGACAGACGGGCCAGTTCCATCTCCGCCTGTGGAATGTCCCCGGAGGCATGACGCTGCTCCGCGAGCCGGGCGAAGCGCTCCAGTATCCCGGTTCGGCGCTTGGAGAGAGTGGTGATTTCGTGGTGGGTGGAGATCCTGCCTAGCGCATTGAGCAGCTCGGCCGACTTCGTCAACCGCAGGGCGGCAACGCGTGCTCGGGCGGCATTCAGTTCCGCCTGCATCGCCTGTTTCAGGGCGTCCTGTTTATCGTACCAGTCAATGGTCTGGCTGATGCCGAGGGTGTAGGTGCTGATGTCGGTGCGCTCGGCCTCCAGCTCCAGCTCCGGATTGTTCAGCGGCAGACCGGCGCCGACAAGCCGTGCCTGAGCAGCGTCCACGGCAGCTTGAGCCGCCTCTATCTCAGGGTTTGATTCCAGTGCGCGGTTGATGATGGCAGCCAGTTGCTGAACTTCCATGTCATGGGGTGATTGCCCCTTGGAAAGCGCCGCTGGTGTCCAGGCAGTAAGGGTTAATAGTGCAGGCGAACAGGCCTGCAGGCGTGCAGATGGAGAACGACATAACCTGAATTCCGTAAGTTCGTAAACAACGAGAACCCGTTACAAACGCTAACCTGGCAAGCAGCAGGTGGGTTTATAGCAGGCGCGGGTGAGACGAAAATCAGGCAGAGATTGGAGGGCGGAAAAGGAACGCAGGGGGGGAGGAGACTATCGAAACAGGATAGGTAGTCCGCAAAATGCCACGATCGGCTGACAGTTTAATCGCTTCAGCCCTGTTCAGGCCGAGGAGATGGATGATTCCGTGACAGCAGTGGTCGCTGTCGCTCGCATCGTCCATATCGGCCGGGTTTGTTGCGTGATCGCCAATCGCGTGAGTCTGGTCCGTCAACAGTTCATTATGCACATCAGCGGCCAACGCCATCCCATAACCGAGGATAGAGACGACCAGCCATGTGATTAACAGACGACGAAGCATTGGTAATGATTTCGGAGTTAACTGAAGCGGCCAATCTAGAGTGCACGACTCAGTTAGTCAACCTGGAAACGGGAAGGTTCCGGCAGGTATCGAGCATTGTCCTTCACTGGCCGCTTGGGAACAGCGCGTCGATAATCGGGCAGTTAACGACCGAATAGTTATCTCCAGTGCATTTAATAGACATCTCGTTCAGCGCATTGTGGAGCCGCTTGAGATCATTGGTTTTTCTCTGCACCTC
>AASF01002041.1 GCA_000168735.1 Candidatus Endoriftia persephone str. Hot96_1+Hot96_2
TACGGTATGGATACGCGGGCTGAATAGTCGGCGCTCGAACTCTGCAACCAGCTTGCGGGTCACCTCGCCACTCCTTGGCATATCACCAGGAATGCCGTTCGCCATACTGCTGGCAATGCGGTAGGACTGCATGCGCAGGGTGCCAGCCTGATTGATCGCCGCGGCAAATCCCTCACTGGTGTCAGCGATGAACACCGAGCTGAGCATACCTATGACTGCAAGGGCAAAGATGGTTGCCATTGCAATCCCGAGACGCAGCAAAAGCGACCGTTTCAAAGATCAGGCCTCACTCAATTTCGCCAGCTCAGAATAACACCTACGCCAGCCACTGGCCCTGCCTATGAGATAGTCACCCTCGACAATCGAGGCAGCGCAATCGATCCAGGTCATGGATTGCAACCCGATTACGGCTGACCTGGATCAGTCCGTTAGCGGAGAGCCGATGCAGTTCACGAGAAAAAGTCTCCGGCGTCAGATCGAGTGTCGAGGCGACAACCGACTTGGGGGCAGGAAGGGTCACCTCGATGACCAGTTCGTGAGGCGATTTGTCGGCCGCTATCCCGGCAAGATAACTCGCGACCCGCTGCGTGGCGGACTTGAGGCAGCAGGTCTCCAGATCCCCAACCAATCCATACAACTTAACGCTCATATGACGCAGCATTCTGTCGGCAAACTCAGGCCAGGTTTGCACCGCCTCTCGTATCAACGCCCGCCGCAACACCAACGCCTCACCATCTAACATGGCATAGGTAGTGACACGTGCCGGCTGCTCCGTAAAGAGTGTCGACGCACCGAAAGCCCCCCCCCGCGAGATGATACGAATCACCCGCTCAGCGCCATCCGCAGAAAAAATGCTCTGTTTCACCTGGCCCGACATCACCAGTATAAAATCCGGCTGAAGTCGACCCACTGTCATAGACCAGCTGGCCGCGCTTGAATGCCAACACACTGGCTCCGGCCTCCAAGAACTCCAGAATCTCCTGCGCCAACCCGTTGAACGGATCACACTTAGAGATAAAGGTCTGGTGAGGATGGACTGTGACCCTAATATCCATAAACCTCGGCTCCTCCTGAATAACTAGGCTCCAAGCCAGGAGCACGAGTCTCAATCAGAACGGACCACTGGTCAACTGGAGAGCTGACGGTTTCCATGTTTCACCAAGCGGGTGCTTTTTACGTTGACAATTGTCAATGGCATATTAGGCAGGCTGAATATTTCTATATTCTACTTCAGCGAGATACCCACCCATGAATACAACAACATACCCATTAATTAGTAGCTCCCAAGAAACAGCTTGCGACAGGGACAGCGCACACTACCGCCTGGTTGACAGGCACGCCTCGCACTCCCCCAGCCAATAAAATGGTGTTTTGTACGGTTGAGTGGCCCAGAGCGATCGGGTATGGTTGCGGCCTAGCGGATTTCGGCCTGTTCGACCAACCATTTAGCACAACAGAATAAAGCGGATGCAAGCTAGGGGATCCCTAAACGAAGCAGATTCGTTCAGAGGTTCCCTAGACATCGGCACACAGACGTGACATCGAGCGCCCCCAACCCCACAGCAACACCTGTCTTCGAGGCCAGATCACTGGAGTGCATCCGGTGACGACCGAGTGCTATTTGAAGACCTCAGCTTCTGCATCAATCCCGGTCAGGCACTGGTTTTGGAGGGCCGCAACGGCAGCGGCAAGACTTCGCTGCTGCGTATCCTCTGCGGTATCCGGCTGCCGGAATCGGGACAACTGCTGTGGCAGGGCGAGGACATATTCAAACTTGGCCCCGAGTTCCATGAGCATATCTCCTATCTGGGGCACAAAGACGGCAGCAAACTCGATCTCACCCCGCTGGAAAATCTGCGCATCGCCCGCGGCCTGGGCAAGGCAAAAGAGGGCATCTCCCCTGGAGGACGCTCTGGACCAGGTTGGCCTCTACGGCTTCGAAGATGTACCGACCCGCAACATGTCGGCGGGCCAGCAGCGCCGTCTCGCCATCGCCCGGCTGTTGGTCACCGAGGCGAAACTGTGGATCCTCGACGAGCCCTTCACCTCCCTCGACCGCAAAGGCATAGAGCATATGGAACGGCTATTCGAGAACCATCTGCGCAACGGAGGCATGGCTGCCATGACCACCCACGCACCGGCATCGGCTTCCAGAAGGTCGACCTGGTCAGGATCAACCTCTCCGAACGATGAGCACACTCTCTCTTACCAGCGCCTTTGGCCTACTGCTGAAGCGCGACCTAACCCTCGCCTACCGGCGGCGATCAGAGATGATCAATCCGCTGCTGTTCTTCGTTCTAGTGAGCGCCATGTTCCCCCTCGGCATCGGCAACGATCCGGGAAACTTGATCCAGGCAGTGGGGCCGGGGGTGGTCTGGGTGGCCGCCCTGCTGGCCGCTCTGCTCTCACTCGACAGCATGTTTCGCTCCGATTTCGAAGACGGCTCGCTGGAGCAGTTCATGCTCAGCGCCCACCCGGTCTCGATCCTGGTGCTGGCAAAGATCCTCGCCCACTGGCTGATCACCGGGCTGCCGCTGTTCATCGTCGCACCACTGCTGGCGATCATGCTGAACATCCCAACTGAGGCGATCAGGCACGCTGATGCTGACCCTAGTGCTGGGCACCCCGGTGCTGAGCCTGATCGGCTCTTTCGGGGTGGCGCTGACCGTGGGACTACGACGCGGCGGGGTGATCCTGTCGCTGTTGGTGCTGCCCCTCTATGTGCCAGTGCCTGATCTTTGCCACCGATGCGGTGCAGACCGCGATCGTTGGCATCCCCACCACTGCACAGATCTCCATCCTGGCTGCCATGCTGGTTGGCTCCCTGGCATTGGCCCCGCTGGCCACCGCCGCTTCTCTGAGAATCAGTCTGAGTTGATATGATCGTTCGATTCTTTCACCAAATGGGCTCGCCCCGTTACTTTTATAATGTCGCCGGCAAGATGATCCCTTGGTTTGCCGTCTCATTCCTGCTGACTCTGCTTGCCGGCCTCTACTACGGGTTGTTTGTCGCCCCCGCTGATTATCAGCAGGGTGAGAGCTATCGCATCATGTATATCCATGTGCCGGCAGCCTGGATGTCAATGTTCATCTATATAGTGATGGCGGTTGGCGGACTGATCAGCCTGGTCTGGCGGATCAAGATGACTGAGATCATCATCATCAGCAGCGCCGGGATAGGCGCCTCTTTCACCTTTCTGGCGCTGGTCACGGGCTCCCTGGTGGGGCAAGCCGATGTGGGGTGCCTGGTGGGTCTGGGACGCACGACTCACATCTGAGCTGCTGCTGCTGTTCCTCTATCTCGGCATCATCGCCCTCTACAGTGCCATCGAAGACAAGCGGGTGGCAGCCCGGGCGATCTCGATCCTGGCCCTGGTAGGGGTGGTCAATATCCCGATCATCCACTTCTCCGTGGAGTGGTGGAACACCCTGCATCAGACCTCTTCAGTGACCATGAGCGGCAAGTCTGCCATGAGCACCAGCATGCTGATCCCGCTGCTGATTATGTCGATCTCTTTTAAACTTTATTACGGCGCCGTGGTCCTAATGCGCGCGCGTGCCGAAATCCTCGAGCGTGAGCGCAACACCCGCTGGGTGCGGGAGCTGGTGGAGGCTGAGGTAAAATGAGCGAATTTTTCAACATGGGCGGCTACGCCATGTATGTCTGGCCCTCCTACGGGCTGACCTTCGTCATCCTGCTCGTGCACTTTATCGCGCCGCTATTGCAGCGCAAGCGCACCCTGAATGACATTGCCCGCAAGATCCGTCGGGACAGGAGAAAACAGCAATGAATCCGATCCGCAAGAAACGCCTCACCCTGATCGGCATGATGGTCGCCGGTATCGGCGTTGCCGCCTGGCTGGCGCTCAACGCCTTCGATGAGAACCTGATGTTCTTCTTCTCCCCCAGTGAGGTAGTTGCCGGCGAGGCCCCCACCGGCCACCCATTCCGGGTCGGCGGACTGGTGACAACAGGCAGCGTCAAACGCAAACCGGACGGGCTCACCACCGCCTTCACCGTCACCGACAACAAGGCCACTGTAACAGTCGAATATACCGGCATCCTGCCCGATCTGTTCCGCGAGGGCCAGGGCATAGTCGCAATGGGGCAACTCAACCCGGAAGGCACTTTCATCGCCAGTGAAGTACTGGCCAAACACGACGAAAACTACATGCCGCCTGAGGTGGCCGCCGCCCTGAAGACCAGCCACGAAGAGGGTGTGAACAAGATGCAGCAGCAGGTACAGATCCAGTGATACCAGAAATCGGCCACTATGCGCTGATCTTGGGCGCTCAGCCTGGCGATCATCCAGGCAATCATTCCCCTTACCGGCTCCTACACCAACTCCTCAGCACAGATGGCGCTGTCGAGGCCGCTGGCCTGGGGGCAGCTGCTGTTTCTCAGCATCGCCCTGGTGGTGCTGGCCAACGCCTTTCTGCAGAACGACTTCTCGGTGCTCTATGTCGCTCAGCACGGCAACACCAAACTGCCCGATATCTACAAGGTCTCGGCGGTGTGGGGTGCCCACGAGGGCTCGCTGCTGCTGTGGGCCTTCCTGCTCTCCGCCTGGAGCGCTGCCATCGCCACTTTCAGCCGCAACCTGCCACTACCGATGGTGGCGCGGGTACTGTCAGTGATGGGCATGATCAGCATCGGCTTTCTGCTGTTCATGCTGCTCACCTCCAACCCCTTCGACCGAATGTTTCCGGTGCCTTTTGAAGGGCGCGAACTCAACCCGATGCTGCAGGATCCGGGGCTGGCGATCCACCCGCCGCTACTCTACATGGGTTATGTCGGTTTCTCGGTGGCCTTTGCGTTTGCCATCGCCGCACTGCTTGGTGGCAAGCTGGACGCCGCCTGGGCACGCTGGTCGCGCCCCTGGACCACGGTGGCCTGGGTGTTTCTCACACTCGGCATCGCGTTGGGCTCCTGGTGGGCCTACTACGAGCTTGGCTGGGGCGGCTGGTGGTTCTGGGACCCGGTAGAGAACGCATCTTTCATGCCCTGGCTGGTGGGCACCGCACTGATCCACTCGCTGGCAGTGACCGAGAAACGAGGCGCCTTCAAGAGCTGGACCGTGCTACTGGCGCTGTTCGCTTTCTCCCTGAGCCTGCTCGGCACCTTCCTGGTCCGCTCCGGGGTACTCACCTCGGTTCACTCCTTCGCCGCCGATCCGGCCCGCGGCCTGTTTATCTTGATCTTCCTGCTGGTGGTGATCGGCGGTTCGCTGATGCTCTACGCCTGGCGCGCGCCTTACATCACCGGCGGCGGACGTTTTGATATGGTCTCGCGGGAGTCGTTCCTGCTCGCCAACAACCTACTGCTGTCGGTGTTCGCCGGGCTGGTTCTGCTCGGTACTCTGGCACCGCTGATCTATGATGCGATGCAGTGGGGCAAGATCTCGGTGGGCTTCCCCTGGTTCAACAAGATGTTCGTGCTGCTCACCCCGTTCCTCGCACTGTTCGTCAGGCATTGGCCCGCATGCGCGCTGGAAACACAGCGAGCCGACACAGCTGGTACGCCAGCTGCGCACCGCTTTCCTGATCAGCCTCGCCTTCGGCGCGATCACCCTGCTGCCGTTCTTCAGCGGCGGTGAGTGGCGGGTGGCACTGGGCATGGGGCTGGCGATGTGGATCGCCACCAGCCATGTGGTCAGCGTCAAAGACCGCCTCAAGCACAAGCAGGGCATGGCAGGTTTTCTCAAGGATCTGGCCGCTGGTGGACGCAGCTACTATGGCATGGTGCTGGCCCATCTTGGCGTCGCAATGTTCGTGGTCGGCGTCACCCTAGTCTCCAACTACGGCATCGAGAGCGACGTCCGCATGTCACCCGGCGATAGCGCCAAGATCGCCGGTTACACCTTCAAGTTTGGCGGTGTCAGCGACTACCCCGGACCCAACTACAATGCTCATCGCGGACGCTTCGAGGTAAGCCCAGGAGGGTCAGCTGATCGCCGTGCTGGAGCCGGAGAAGCGCACCTACTTCGTGCAGACCCGGCCAATGACCGAGGCGGCCATCGAATGGGGCCTGACCCGCGACCTCTACGTCTCCCCTGGGTGAACCCCTTGGCAACGGCGACTGGAGCCCTGCGTCTCTACTACAAACCCTATGTGCGCTGGATCTGGCTAGGCGCCCCTGCTGATGGCACTGGGCGGCATTCTAGCGATCACCGATCGACGCTACCGCACCGCCCGCAAGCGCGCCGCCCAGCGCGTCCCGGCGGCAAGTACCAAGACTATCGTGGAGGCAAATTGATGGGCCGCTATCTCAGATTCCTCATCCCTCTGGCGATCTTCGCTGTGATCGCCGCCTTCCTCTTCAAAGGGCTCGACATGAACCCCGCGGGAGATCCCCTCGCCGCTGATCGGCAAGCAGGTGCCGGAATTCTCCCTGCCGAGCCTGCGCGATCCCGCGGTCATGATCAGTGACAAGGATCTGCGTGGTAAGGTTTATCTGCTCAACGTCTGGGCCACCTGGTGTGTCTCCTGCCGCGCCGAGCACAAGACCCTGGTACAGCTCAGCCGCATGGACCAGGTGGAGATCTATGGCCTCAACTGGAAGGATGATCGCGCTGGCGCCTTGACCTGGCTGCAACAGCTGGGAGACCCCTACATGGCCAATATCTTCGACAAGAAGGGTCGCACCGCCATCGACCTAGGGGTCTACGGCGCCCCCGAGACCTTTGTGGTCGATGCCAATGGCATTATCCGCTACAAGTATGCCGGTCCACTCTCCATCGAACTGATACGCGAGCAGATCCTGCCACTGGTCAAAAAGCTAAAACAGGGAGGTGGAGTATGATCCGTTCCACCATTTTCGCCCTGTGTCTGCTGCTGGTTGCGGCCAGCGCCAGCGCCGGAACCCTGGCTGAGTTCACCTTCGACGATCCGCAACAGACCCAGGCTTTCCGTGAGCTGACAGAAAAGCTGCGCTGCCTGGTCTGCCAGAATGAGTCGATCGCCGGCTCCAACGCCGAACTGGCCCAGGATCTACGCCAGGAGATCTACGAAATGATGCAGCAGGGCCAGAGCAAGGAGCAGATCCTCAGCTTCATGGTGGCCCGTTACGGCGATTTCGTACTCTACGACCCACCGGTCAAACCCTCCACCTATCCGCTCTGGTTCGGCCCGCTGATCCTGCTGCTGATCGGCGCGGTACTACTGGCACGCACCCTGCTGCGCAAGAAGC
>AASF01002040.1 GCA_000168735.1 Candidatus Endoriftia persephone str. Hot96_1+Hot96_2
CTTGATCCCGAAGTGAGTTGCACAGGAGCGCGAAGACCTGATGCAGCTGATCTCATGGATGCAACTGCACGACCTGATCGGTATGCAGGGCTGATTACGTACAGACCTTCGATATGACCCCGGAACACGATCTGCACCTGACCCACCATCTGTTTGGTGACGATCGGGGACGCGGTCCCGGCACTGATCGACCTTTCGGAACACTTCAAGAGTGCAGGGCTGGAGGTAGAGGAGGGTGAGATCCCGGACTATCTGCCGCTGATTCTGGAGTATGTGTCGACGCTGGATGAGATGCAGGCAAGGGTCTTTCTGGGGGATGCCGCGAAGGTGATTACCGTACTGGCGGAGAACTTGGAGAAGGCGGAGAGCCCCTATTCACGACTGCTGCGGATTGTGGAAGGACCGTGGTCATCTAGCCAAAGCAGCCTGAGGAGATAGACAAATGAACTTACATGACTTGGTTTTTGGGGCTTACCCCTATCTGGCTGGCGCCATCTTTCTGCTTGGCAGCTGGATCCGTTTTGATCGTGAACAGTACACGTGGAAGGCGGACTCCAGCCCAATTGCTCAGCAACAAGAATATGCGGCTGGCGAGTAACCTGTTCCACGTCGGCATACTGGGCATCTTTTTTGGTCACGCCGGGAGGCATGTTGCTGCCGCACAGCTGGTTCCTGGCGATGGGCATCTCCGATGTCGGTCATCAGTATATCGCTATCTATGCCGGTGGCATTTTCGGCATTATGTGCCTGATCGGCGCCGCGATGCTGTTGTATCGGCGTGTCACCAACCCCCGGGTTAAGGCGGTGAGTCGTAATCGCGATACCTTTGTCATCGGCTGGCTGCTGGCCACCGTGACCCTGGGGCTGAGCACCCTGCTGGTCTCCACAGGTCACGCTGCCCACGGTGATGTTTCGGAGATGATTGCTCTGACCGAATACGTCAAGAGCATTGCCACCCTGAGTGTGGACCCGAGCTTGATCAAGGATGTGTCGCCGATCTTCAAGACCCACATGTTCTTCGGTATGACGGTATTCCTGGTCTTCCCATTCACCCGCTTGGTTCACGTCTGGAGTGTGCCGGTGACCTATCTCGGTCGCGCCTACCAGATCGTCCGCGTCAAGCGGGGTGCGGATGAACTAACAGAAAGTAGATGTTGTAGAGCGGGAGCGATTGGCTCCCGCTCACTTTCACGAGGCGTTAATCATGAGTACGAACCCTTACGCAACACGGATCGAATATCTGGATGTCGACGGCAAAAAGGTGGCCACGGACCAGGAGGGTTATATCCAGGATATGGATGAGTGGTCGGAGGGCTTTGTAAAGGGCGTTGGCCCGAAAAAGAGGGGCTAGAGTTGATCGATGACCACTGGGACGTGATCAA
>AASF01002039.1 GCA_000168735.1 Candidatus Endoriftia persephone str. Hot96_1+Hot96_2
ATCACGTCCACCGAGGGGCGCTGGGTGGCCAGCACCAGGTGGATGCCGGAGGCCCGCGCCTTCTGCGCCAGCCGTGCGATCAGCTCCTCGACCTTCTTGCGTGCCACCATCATCATGTCGGCCAACTCGTCGATAATGACCCACGATGTAGGGCAAGGTTTCCAGGTTCGGGTGGGCCATCGCCTCGATCACTGCGTCAGACTTGGGCTGGAACAGCGGATCTTTGAGCGGCTCACCCTTCTTGATCGCCTCGCTGGCCTTGCGGTTGAAGCCGGTGATATTGCGCACCCCAAGCGCCGCCATCAGCCGGTAGCGCCGCTCCATCTCACCGACACACCAGCGCAGCGCATTGCCCGCCTCCTGCATGTCGGTGACCACCGGGGTCAGCAGATGGGGGATGCCCTCGTAGACTGACAGCTCGAGCATCTTCGGATCGACCATAATCATGCGTACTTCGCTCGGCTTGGCCTTGTAGAGCAGGCTCAGGATCATCGCGTTGATCGCCACCGATTTGCCCGAGCCGGTGGTGCCGGCGATCAGGGCATGGGGCATCTTGCCCAGATCGGCCACCATCGGATGGCCGGCGATATCCTTGCCCAGCGCCAGGGTCAGCTTCGACTTGCTCTTCTCGTAGACCTCGGAGCGCAGCACCTCGCTGAGGAAGACTGTCTCGCGGTTTTCGTTAGGAATCTCCAGACCGACTACCGACTTGCCGGGGATCACCTCCACCACCCGCACCGAGATCAGTGAGAGGGCGCGGGCCAGATCTTTCGACAGCCCGGTGATTTTGCTCGCCTTGGTGCCCGGCGCCAGTTGCAGCTCGAACAGGGTGACCACCGGCCACTGGATGGACCGCCACCACCTCCGCCTCGACACTGAAATCGCGAAGCTTCAGCTCCACCTGGCGCGATAGCAGCTGCAGCGCCTCCTTGGAGTAACCTTGCTCTGAGTGCTTGGCCGGCTCGAGCAGCGACAACGGCGGCAGTTCGCTGTTCGGGTCTACATCGAACAGCGGCACCTGCCGCTCCTTCTCAGCCCGCGCACTGATCTTCACGGATTTGATCACCGGCTCGATCTTCGGCAGCTTGCGTTTCTCAGTCCGCTTCTTCTCCTTTTTAACGCTCTTTGACCGCTCCTTGCGCAGCCGCTTGGCCGCACGCCGCTCACGCCAACCCGACAGACTGCTGAGAATACGCTGCAGCCCATCGAGTACCAGTGCGCCGATCCACTCCATTACCGTCAGCCAGGAGAGACCGGTGAAGAGGGTAAAACCGCTGAGAAACAGTGCCAGCAGCAACAGACTGCTGCCGGAGCGGCTGAATACCGCCTCGAAATAGTGGCCGAGAGAATTGCCCAGCACCCCGCCGGTTCCGGAGGGCAACCACTGCCCCAGATGGGCGGCATGGAGTTGTGTCAGGGCACTACCCGCCGCCAGGGTGATCAGAAAGCCAATCCAACGGAACGCCAGTAGGTTGAGATTGGGTTTGGCGTCCAGATCCCGTTTGCGGAAAATCCAGACCGCACTCCAGGCGAGCATCAGCGGAAACAGATAGGCAAAGAAACCAAATAGATAGAAGAAGACATCAGCAAACCAGGCCCCCACCGGGGCCACCGGGAGTTTTTCACCCTGATTTGAGGGGCCGATATAAGACCAGCCGGGATCGCTCGAATCGTAGCTTCCCAGAGAGAGCAGCAGATAGCCGCTCAGGCAGATCAGCCCCCACAGAGCCGCCTCACGAAGCGCCCGATGCATATGTTCAGAGAAGGCCGAACGATCACTCGCCCCCTGTGGCTTTGCCTGGCACGATTCCCCCAATTAACCAGGATAATTATGATTTTATACGACTTTTTTAGTTTGTTTTCTAAGATACTGATCGCGCAACACAGGATAGATTAGTTCACCGCCACTCAGATTGAGTGGCCTCGCCAAGAACCGGATCGTCACGCCATTGGCCGCTTGCTAGACGCTGCAGGTAGGGGATCATCGCCGCTGAGAGGGCCTGGGAGGCGCTCTTCGGCACTGCCCCCGGCATGTTGGCGACACCAAAGTGGGTCACCCCCTCCTCTACATAGGTCGGTTCCTCATAGGTGGTGGGACGAATCGTCTCGATACAGCCGCCCTGGTCCACCGAGATATCGACCACTACGCTACCCGGCTGCATCTGCCCCACCAGCTCCCGCGAGACCAAGTGTGGTGTCTGTGCGCCCGGGATCAACACCGCTCCGATCAACAGATCGGCCCGTCGCAACCGCTTCGGGCCAGGCTCTCCTGATAAGGATAGAGTGCGGTGACATTCGCTCCCAGCTCACGCATCGCCTCCATCCGCGTGCGCTGGGTGTCGAAGATGGTGACTTCTGCCCCCAGTGCCGCCGCCATACGGGCGGCGTTGCCACCGGCCCTGTCCGGCACCGAGGATCACCACCCGGCCTCGCTGCGCCGCCGGCAGGCCGCCGAGCAGCAGCCCTTTGCCTCCTTCTGGTCGCCACAACAGATGGCTGCCCGCCTGCACCGCGATGCGGCCGGCGATGTCACTCATCGGTGCCAGAATCGGCAAACCACCACCACTCGGCGAGGGTTTCGAAAGCAATAGCGGTCACCCCAGTGACCAGCAAGCTGTGGGTCAGCGCTTCATTGGCCGCAAGATGGAGGAAACAGAACAGGGTCTGAATCTGCACGCAACATCTGCGGTTCGGGGCCATAGGGCTCCTTGACCTTGATCACCAGTTCCGCCCAGTCGTAGATCGCTACTGCATCGGGCAGGATCCCGACCCCAAGCTTGGTATAGTGCGCTTGTCAGGATAGCCGCTCGCCTCCCCTGCCCCCTGCTGCACGCGGACCTGGTGGCCGGCCGCGATCAAGTCGGCACAGGCCCTCCGGAATTAGACCAACTCGGCCTTCAAGTGGCTTTATTTCTGTAGGTATTGCAATGCGCATGGTAATTCAATACTAACTTGAACTTGCGAACATAACCCGCGCAAGTGAAACAGATTTTTGAGGCCAATTCACAGATAACTTGTGAGTATTTTTCTCATGCACGATCCTTTACCCACCGCAGATCATTACGTAACATCCATCAATTATCTTCGTCGGGTTGAAACGCCGCACTTTGTCCCATGCTGATGAGAGCAAATCCCTTGGGCGGCTCACGATCCATTCCGATACCCCCGGCAATGTCCGGGTCAAAATCTGGAGTAAGTATACATGAGCGAAACCAAGCATTGTCGCCTGTTGATTCTGGGATCTGGCCCTGCCGGGTTATACGGCCGCAGTCTATGCCGCCCGCGCCAATCTGCAGCCGGTACTGGTAACCGGCATGGAACAGGGTGGCCAGCTGATGACTACCACTGAGGTCGACAACTGGCCCGGCGATCATGCCGGCGTGCAGGGTCCGGATCTGATGGATCGCATGCGCCAGCATGCCGGAGCGATTCGACACCGAGATCATCTTCGATCACATCAACAAGGCCGACCTAAGCAAGCGCCCCTTCGAACTGACTGGTGATCAGGCCACCTACACCTGTGACGCCCTGATCATCTCTACCGGCGCCTCAGCCCGTTACCTAGGTCTGGAGTCGGAACAAGCATTTCGCGGCCGCGGCGTCTCCGCCTGCGCCACCTGCGACGGCTTCTTCTACAAAAATCAGAAGGTGGCGGTAATCGGCGGTGGTAATACCGCGGTGGAAGAGGCGCTCTACCTCTCCAACATCGCCTCTGAAGTGGTGGTGGTGCACCGGCGCGAGCAGTTCCGCTCCGAGAAGATCCTCTCCGATCAACTACGCAAGAAGGCGGAAGATGGCAATGTCACCCTCGAGCTGAATGCTGTTCTCGGATGAGGGGTACGTGGGCGATCAGACCGGGCGTTACCCGGCATGGCGCATTAAGAACGTAAAGGATGGCAGCACCAAGGGATATCGACCTGCAGGGTGTCTTCATCGCCATCGGCCACAGCCCCAACACCACCCTATTCGATGGCCAGCTTGATATGACCAATGGCTACCTCAAGGTCGAAGGCGGCATGGAGGGCAATGCCACCCAGTGCAGTATTTCCGGCGTGTTTGCTGCTGGGGACGTGCAGGATCATGTCTATCGCCAGGCAATCACCTCTGCCGGCACCGGCTGTATGGCGGCGCTCGATGCCGAGCGCTTCCTGGATGCGTTGGAGGCCGAAAAGGGCTGATCGAAAGCAGATAACAAAGGCTGTATAACCTGCTGTAATTACGGCCTTTGTTATCGTTCAGTAGTGATTTGACTCAGGACGTATGCGCAGAGCAACAGCTGCTGAAAGCGGTTCACTCCCTTGAACTGCACACCATGCACAAACTGACTACCCTGCCCCTCCAACTCAAACTCTCGCAGGTTTTTTATCTCGCCCATGATCTGCATGCTGTCCGAACCATTGCAGACATCGATATTTAGCTGGATCTGGATCATATCCCCTATCGATCCAATAGGTTTCTTGGTAATCAAACGCGCCCCACTATTGCTAAGATCGGCAATCTTTGCGGCTAGATGGTTCTCTGGCGTGTCAGCCACATTGGTGTTGCGGACCTTGGTATCCAAGGTCGTCGAAACTCTTGGCGCATTGCGCACCACGGCACTTGCCACATCTTCCGGATAGGCGAGATGCAGATGCGGATAGGGCCGTGCCGCTGCGTGCATAACCCGTGAGACGAAGCCAAAGACATTGCTGCCCTGAAGCACACGGACGGTAAAATTCTGCCCCTCCCGAACCAGGATCGCCTTTCCCTGTTTTCTAGGGGTAGTGATAACCAAAGATTCATTGGGAAGATAACCAATCAGCTTCACCCCATATCGGTCGGGGATATCACTAGGTGGTGCATGCTGAAGCTGCAGCGTATCGCCAATCTGCAGGGTTCTGATAATGTCAGACAAGGGTTCTCTCCAAGCACCAGATTGAGGGCCTTTTTCTCTGTTGTTGGGCCCGATAGTCAAGGGGAAACAGGGTCTTTACGGCAGCAGATGATGCGAA